>JBGSUY010000127.1:0-3110 GCA_041753195.1 Chromatiaceae bacterium | reverse complement strand
GCGGCCGGCCACGGCCACGCGCATTGAGGCGGCCATGATCGCAAGCATCATTCGCTGGTCGCTGAAAGACCGATTGTTGGTGGTCCTGGGCGCCCTGCTGCTGCTCCTGTGGGGCGGCTACGAGACGCTTCGCATGCCCGTGGACGTCTTTCCCGACCTGACTGCGCCGACGGTCACCGTGGTGGTCGAGGCCCACGGCATGGCGCCCCAGGAGCTGGAGACCCTGGTCACCTTCCCCATCGAGACGGCGCTGAACGGTGCCTCCGGTGTGCGCCGGGTGCGCTCAAACACCGGGGTCGGCATCGCCGTGATCAACGTCGAGTTCGAATGGGGCACGGACGTCTACCAGGCGCGCCAGGTCGTCGCCGAGAAGCTCCAGCTGGTCCGCGGCACACTCCCCCCGGAAATTCCGCAACCGATCCTGGCCCCAGTCACATCCATCATGGGCGAGATCCTATTCATCGCCCTGACCTCGGACCGGCACAACGAGATGGAGCTCAAGACCACCGCCGACTGGAACCTGCGCCGGCGCCTGCTGGCCGTTCCGGGCGTCGCCGAGGTCATCTCCACCGGCGGCGAGACCAAGCAATACCAGGTGGTGCTCAAGCCCGCGCGTCTTGCCGCCTATGGCATCGCGACGGACGAGGTGATCGAGGCCCTGTCGCGCTCCAACGAGAACATCTCCGCCGGCTTCTATGCCGAGGGCGGGCAGGAATTCCTGATCCACGGGCTCGGGCGGGTGCAGTCCCCGGCGGACATCGGCGACACCCTAATTGCCATGCGCGGGGGCGAGCCGGTGCTGGTCAAGCACATTGCCGAGGTGCGCATCGGGCCGGCCCTGAAACGTGGCTCGGCCGCGGCCAACGGGCGGCCCGCCGTGGTGATCGGCATCCAGAAGCAGCCGACGGCGAACACCCTGAGCCTAACCGGGTCCATTGACGCCGTGCTGGCGGACATCCAGGCCGCGCTGCCCGAGGGCATGCACATCGAGACCCATGTCTTCCGCCAGGCGGATTTCATCAGCCTCGCCATCGACAATCTGGTGCATGCCCTGCGCGACGGCGCTCTGTTGGTGATCGTCATCGTCTTCGCCTTTCTGGTGAGCCTGCGGGCGACCCTCATCAGCCTGATCGCCATCCCGCTGTCGCTGGTCACGGCGCTGATCGCCATGAGCGCCCTGGGCGCCACCATCAACACCATGACCCTGGGCGGCATGGCCATCGCGCTGGGCGCCCTGGTGGACGACGCCATCATCGTGGTGGAGAACATCGTGCGCCGGCTGCGTCAGCGCCGCGAGCTGCCGGAGGCCCAGCGACCGAACCCGCTCGCCACCGTCTACCACGCGACCCGGGAGATTCAGGGCTCGATCGTCTTCGCGACCCTGATCATCATGCTGGTGTTCCTGCCGCTGTTCTTCCTCTCCGGGGTGGAGGGGCGGCTGCTCGCCCCACTCGGCTTCGCCTACGTGGTCTCGCTGGCGGCCTCGCTGCTGGTGGCGATCACGGTCACGCCGGTACTGAGCTCCCTGCTGCTGCCGGGCTCGCGGGTGATCCGCGACGAAAAGGAAGGCGCGCTTGCCAGGCTTCTCAAGGCGCTCTACCGACCCGTGCTCGACCTGACCGTTCGGCGCTGGCTGCTGGTGACCCTGGTCGCCGGGGCCGGCTTCGGCGTCGCCGTTTTCTACCTGCTGTCGGCAGGGCGCTCGTTCCTGCCCGACTTCAACGAGGGCAGCCTGACCGTGAGCGCGGTCACCATCCCGGGCACGGCGCTGGCGGAATCCGACGGGCTCGGCCGGATGGTCGAGGAGATCCTGCTAAAACAGCCCGAGGTGGTCGCTACCGCCCGGCGCACCGGCCGCGCGGAGCAGGACCCCCACGCCCAGGACGTGCACGCCTCCGAGATCGAGGTGCGTCTGCAGATGGGCGAGCGCGGCAAGGAGGACCTGCTGGCCGCCCTGCGCGAGGACCTCACCGCGGTGCCGGGCACCAACATCGTCATCGGCCAGCCCATCTCCCACCGCATCGACCACATGCTCTCGGGCACCCGCGCTAACATCGCGATCAAGATCTTCGGTCCCGACCTCCATGAGCTGCGCCGCATCGCGGCCCGCATTGAAACCCTGGTCAAGACCATCCCCGGCGCCGTGGACGTGGCGGCCGAGCAGCAGGCGGACATCCCGTTCCTGACCGTCGAGCTCAAGCGGGCGGCCATCGCGCGCCATGGATTGAGCGTGCGCGACCTCGGGGAGGCCATCGAGACCGCCTTTCTGGGGTTCGAGGTCTCCCGGGTGCTGGAGGGCGAGACGACCTTCGATCTGGTCGTGCGCTATGAGCCTGACAGCACCGCTGACCTGGAGGCCATCCGCTCCACCCTGGTGACCACGGCGACCGGCGCGCGGCTGCCCCTGCACGCGCTGGCGGACATCCGCAAGGATCGTGGGCCGAACACCATCGGCCGCGAGAACGTGCAGCGTAAGATCGTGGTCATGGCCAATGTGGCTGGCCGCGACCTGCAAGGGGTCGTCGACGACATCCGCCGGGTGATCGCGGATCAGGTGCAGCTACCGAGCGGCTATCACATCGCCCTGGGCGGTCAGTTCGAAAGCGCGGAGCAGGCCTCGCGCACCCTATTGGTCCTCGGCATCGCCGTGACCATCGGCATCTTCCTGCTCCTATTCGTCGCCTTCCGCTCGGCCCGCGATGCCCTGCTGGTCATGCTCAACCTGCCGCTCGCGCTGATCGGCGGGGTCATCGGCGTCTTTGCGTCCGGTGGCGTGCTCTCGGTGGCGTCCATCATCGGCTTCATCACCCTGTTCGGCATCGCCACCCGCAACGGCGTCATGCTGATCGCCCACATCCATCAGCTGGTGGACCACGAGGGCGTGACCGATCCCCTGGAGGCGGTCAAGCGGGCGGCCACCGAGCGCCTGATCCCGATCCTGATGACGGCCTTGGCCACCGGCCTAGCCTTGATCCCGCTGGCGCTGGCGGTCGGTCAGCCGGGCAGCGAGATCCAGGCCCCGATGGCGATGGTCATCCTCTACGGGCTGCTCACCTCGACGGCGCTCAACATGATCGTCGTGCCGGCGCTCTACCTGCGCTTTGGGCAGC
>JBGSUY010000126.1:0-2323 GCA_041753195.1 Chromatiaceae bacterium | reverse complement strand
CTCGGTGGTCAGCACGAAGCCCGGAGGCACCGCGAGGCCCAGGGCCCACAGCCGCGCCAGGCCGGCCCCCTTGCCTCCCGTTCGCCGCGGGTCCCGAGCCGCCTTCCGACCCAGTTCGAGAATGGAGGCGCCCATGGTTCGCCTTCAGGTTGCCTCTGGCTACTTGCGAAGGGAGGCCTTGCTGAACACATGAGAGGGGATGTCCATGTCGAAATCGATCGTCTGGAGCACGAATTCGGTCCCCTCACCTCCCTTGAGCATATCACGGAACACCACGCGACCGGCGATCCATCGCTGCTGGACCTGCCGCACTTCCTCGACTTCCGTGGTCTTGAGCAGGGTTCCGCTCTTGGCGAACCGCTCCTCGCGCAGCACGACCGACCGCTCCTGATCAACCCAGACCTTGCGGGAATGGTAGGCGACGTCCCGCCCCGTCGAAACCAGATCGAGAATCCAGCACGCCCGACCGAGGACCGTATCGACCCCCGCGGTCTGCGCCCGGTAGAGCTTCGAGAGCTGGGGGTCTTCCAGCAGATCCTCGTAGGAGAGGTCCGATCCCATCACCGCCTGGCGCAGCAGGTGGCCCGAGATCTTGATGATGCGGTCGGTGCCGGGCGAATAGGTCCAGAGCTGATCCTCCTGCTTGAGCATCTTGGTGCCGCTTTCCCGGGCGGGAGCCAGGAACTCGGTGAAGCTCTGCCGGGTGCCTTCGATCCAGCTTCTGGATTCCACGGTGCGGGTTCCGCGTCGGCCGTGGATGACCATCGTGGCCTCGAGGCGCTTGTTGCGCGAGCTGGCGTTGGCGTCGACCGCGCCCAGGATATCATTCCCGTCTGGCCAGTCCGTCGGCGGGACCGCGGCCGCACCGCCGGCGGGCCAGCCGAGGATCAGGCACAGGGCGGCCGTCAGGATCAAGGTCGAGCGGATCATGTCTGAAGCTCCTTGGTCAGATCGGCCGTGCGCCGGCGGAAGACGCCGAGACCCGAAACGGAGGCCCCGGCCATGGTCGCCACCAGACCGGGCACGAATCCGATGACCCAGCTCACGGGGGTCACCCGGGCTCGCAGAACGTCCGAGATCATCATCGACGAGTTCTTCATCAGGCCCGAGATGTCCATCCCGTGAACCTGCAGGTAGCTCGCGGCCCCCAGGCCGAGGGCGGTACCCAGGAGCGAGCCCGCCAGCGCGATCACCAGGGATTCGACCATGAGGGTCCCGTACAGGTGGGTCTTGTTCTCCCCGATGGCCAGGCGGACCCCGAATTCCCCGAACCTCCTGACCCCCCCCATGAGGCCGGCGTTCCACAGGACGATGGACATGATGAGGACGAACAGCCCCACCACCGCGGCCCCCACCGCGTTGGCCAGGTCGAGCGTCTCGGCCAGACCGCTGTGGTCACGCAGCGTGCGCATCAGCGGGGAAAAAGGTTCGTCCCCCTCCGGCAGCCCGGCGTTGAAGGCGTCGGCGACTTCGCGGGCTCGCTCGGGCCGGTAGATCCGGTCCGTGAAGAAGCCCAGGACCTCGCCCGCGCCATCGGTCATGTCCAGCGCCCACTGGACATCCCTCAGGTCGGCGACCAGCGCCCCGCGGTCCACGGCCTTGACGCCGAAGCGGACCGTGCCCGCCACGACGAAATTCATCGTGGCCAGGCTGCCGTACATGGTCGAACTGATCAGGGTGACCGTCGCGCCGGGCCCGATCCTGAGGCGCTGGGCGAAGGTCTCGCTCAGCAGAACCTCGCCGGGTTCCCGGGGAAGGCGGCCCCGGACCAGGGCCTCGTCCAGGTTCAGGATGCCCGGTTCGGGGCTGCCTGCCCCCCGCAGGTCCACCGCCAGGCCCACCGCCGAGCCCTGGGTGAGGGTTTCGCCCGCGGCGTCCGGGACATCCAGCAGGCCGGCGAAGCGGATGCGTGGGGTCCAGTCCAGATCGGGCCAGTTGCGCCGCAGGTCGGCCAGAAGCTGGTCGAGCCCGAGCAGGGCCAGGTCATTGGGGGACTGATCCTGCTCCTGGGCATAGGCCCGCGTCACCACATCGACGTGGCCGCTCATGAGGTTGGCCTGGGTCTGCAGGATGTCGTTCTCGGTGCCTTTGATGTAGCTGTAGAGGATGACGGTCAGCATCACGCCGGCCGTGACCACCAGGGCGGGGAAAAGGCTGCGGGTGCGATCGCGCAGCAGCCCCTTGGCCAGGAAGCGGATCAAAACACCCTCCCCCGCAAGGCGTCCGTCGGCGCCACGCCCGTGATGCGGCGGGTCGGCAGGAAACTGACGACCGCCGCCAGGAACAGGATGACGAGCGCCGTGCCCAGGACCACGCCGCCGCT
>JBGSUY010000125.1:0-53197 GCA_041753195.1 Chromatiaceae bacterium | reverse complement strand
ATTCGGCGTCGCGTCCATAAGCCTTGAGTGGTTCCTTGCGTCGGGCGGGCTCGAGCCAGCGGGCCCAGTGCCCTTGGCGCCCCAGGACCAGCAGACCCTCGCCGTCCTTCGACCGAGCGAGCGACGCGGGCCCCTGGCGCTTACGGAGGTCGAGGTGGAGACCCGCCATCCCATGGGACTCTTTCGTGCCTGGTGCCTCGTGGCCAGTCAGGCAAGCACCCTCATCTATCCACGGCCGGCGGCCCAGGCGCCGACACCCCAGACCGCTGGTGGCCAGGCGCAGCGTCATTCCGCTGCCGGGGGCGAAGGGTCCGACGATTTCCTGGGTCCCCGGGAGTACCGTCTCGGGGATTCCCCTCGGCACCTGGATTGGAAGGCCCTGGCCCGCGAGCGTGGCCTGGTGGTGAAGCAGTTCGGGGGGGATCTGGGTCAGGACCTCTGGATCGACTGGGATGGGCTGCGGGTTGCTGACCCGGAGCGACGCATTAGCCTCCTGGCCCGCCAGGTCTTGGATGCCGCGGAGGCCCGGCTGCGCTTCGGTCTCCGGCTCCCCGGGCGCGAGGTGCCCTTGGGGCGCGGGGAGGCCCAAGCGCAGCGCTGCCTTACCGAGCTCGCCCTCTATGACCATGGCAAGACCCCGAGCGGACTTCACCAACGGACCGCCTGAGTGGGCTCAGGTCCTGGCGACCGTCCTGCTGGCGGCGCTCGCCTATCTGCCCCTCGCCCGCTTCCTCGACTGGCGTATCAATGCCTTCGTCGCCCTGTTGTTCACCCTGCGTGCCGCGGCCCTGCGTTGGCCCAGGGCCCATCCCGGCCGCTTCGCCCTGGTGATCCTCACCCTGGCCGGGGTGGCCAACGCGCTCGCCGTCCATCACAACCTGACGGGGCAACAGGGGGGTACGGCCCTTTTCGTCACCATGGTGGCCCTCAAGCTGCTCGAGCTCCGGGACCGACGGGACCTGCGCGTGGTGGCGGTGGTGCTGGGGTTCCTGGTGGTGGTCCAGTTCCTGTTCGACGAGACCATGGCCCTCGCGGGCTATCTGGGGCTGGTCACCATCGGCCTCGTGATGCTCCTCGTGGACCTCAATGGCGGACTGGGTGCCCCCCGGTTGCGCGTAATGTCGGGGGTTGCCCTGAGGCTCTGCGCCCAGGCCCTGCCCCTGACGCTGGTCCTGTTCCTGCTGTTTCCGCGCCTCAGCGCGCCCCTCTGGAACCTGGGCCTGGATCCCGGGGTAGGGGTCATGGGGATGAGCGACCGGCTGGAGCCGGGGGCCATCAGCGAGCTGGTGGTGAACGGGGAGCTGGCGTTTCGGGCCCGCTTCGATCAGGCCCCACCGGATGGGGATCGGCTCTATTGGCGGGGCCTAGTCCTCTGGCAACCGGACGAGCGGGGCTGGTCCCCTGGACTGGACCCGACCTGGCCAATCCCCATGGAGCTGCACGACCAGAGCGAGACGGTCGACTACGAGGTCCTGTTGGAGCCGACCCGCCAGCGCTGGCTGTTCGCCCTGGACCTCCCATTGGAGACCCCAGAGACCAGTCTCAGGTCAGGGGATTTCCAGCTCCTTGCCAAGGAACCCATCACCAGCGCAAAACGCTATCGGCTCCGCTCGGGCCTGGATTACCGCACCGGAGAACCGCCGGAGTGGGTCATCCAGCGGGCCCTGCAGCTGCCACCCAACGTCACGGAACGTATGCGCCGCCTGGTCGCCGGTTGGCGGCTCGAGGCGGAGGACCACTGGTCCCTGGTCCAGACCGGTCTGCGCTTCTTCAACCGGGAGGCCTTCCACTACACCCTGCTCCCACCCAGGCTCGGGGCCAATCCCACGGACGAATTCCTGTTCGAGACCCGGCGCGGATTCTGCGAGCACTTCGCCAGCAGCTTCGCGGTGCTGATGCGTCTGGCTGGCATCCCGTCGCGGGTGGTACTGGGGTATCTCGGGGGCGAGCCCAACCGCATCGGCGGCTACCACATGGTCTGGCAGTCAGATGCCCACGCCTGGACCGAGGTCGTGATCCCGGACCGGGGCTGGGTGCGGGTGGATCCGACGGCGGCGGTGGACCCCGCCAGGGTGGACAATCAAGGGGCCTCGCGCATGCTCGGCGCCAACGCCCCCCTGCGCTTCGAGATGGATCCGTCGAGCCCGCTGGTGCGCGCCCTGCGGCAGGCGCGCCTCTTGGCCGACAGCCTGGACGCCGCCTGGCAGGAATGGGTGCTGGATTTCTCCCCGGACCACCAGCGCTCCCTACTCCGCCGCCTCGGGCTCAAGGATCTTCGGGAGACCGGATTGGCGGTGCTCATGGTGGTCGCCGCCAGCCTGGTCTTGGGTCTGACCCTCTGGGGTCTCATGGCCCAAAGGACCCGGCTGTCCCCCTTGGAGGCGGTCTATGACCGGTTCTGTCGGCGCTTGGCGGCGGCCGGTCTTCCGCGGCGCGCTGACGAGGGTCCGAGCGACTACGCCCGCCGCGTGGCCCTGACCCGGCCGGACCTGGCGGCGCCGGTGGCACACTTCGTTGCCCTGTACATCCGGGAGCGGTACTCGCCCGACAGCTCCGCGGATGGTACGCAACGACTAAAGGGCCGTCTTCGGGGTTTTCGCCCCCGCCGCCGCCGTAGGCCGACCTGACCAATACAGAAGCGGCGAATACGAGTAAGTGTCTGACCGAAAACGTAATTCCTATTTAAATTCCTGGAGATGGGAACAAATATGGGAACAAACCTCGCGGATTACCCCGGAACAAGCCCCGGGTCAGGTCTCGGTCGCGGGCGCCGTTTCCCAATGCGAAAGGTCCGGCTGCCCCGGGGCGGCGGTCACGGGGGGCGCTTTCGTGGGGGTCGGTAGGCGGGCGCAAAGCTGGTGGTGGGTTGCCGTGCGTCACGTCGCGCATGGCCGCACACGGCGGGGGGGTCTGTTGGGCGGAGGCTGCCCCTGAAACGCGCCCTACAAGGCGCCGCTTGCGCAACCCCAACCGCTCACGGAAGCGGGGCTTCGCAGAACCGGTCAATGCGATCTGCCGTCTCAGGGCGCCGCAGCTTGTGGCATCGCCGCTGATTGAAAGGGTACCAGCCGCTCCAGTGCCAGCCCAATCAGCCGGTCGTTGAACAGCTTCAGCTTGCGCTCGCCGGCCCGGGCACCACCGGGCCACTTCCCGAGACAGCTCTTGATGTCCGTCACCGTTGGGTCGCATCCCTCCTTGAACATCAGCCAGTCCACCGTGGCCAGCAGTTCCATGCCCAGCGGTGACTCGAAGCCATCGATCACATCCGCCGTCGCTTCCAGGGCGGTCAGGTAGGGCTTGGCGTCCTGCCCTTTCAGATAGGTCTGGACGAAGACCTTGCGGTCCTCATCGAACCAGATGATGTCCATCGGACCGGCATCCGCCAGGCGCTTGTCGCAGTGCAGATAGTTGCCGTCCAGGGCATTTAGCAGGTGGTCCAGCCGGTTGGCATAGGGTCCATACTTATTCGCCTTGAAACGCAGGTCTAGGGGGTTGTCCGGACTCAGCCGTTCGATGCTTCGCTCCAGGAACCAAGCCAGCTTCTGGATTTCCAGAAGTGTGCATTCGATCCCCAGCACCCAGTACCGCCGTACCAGTTCAGCAATCAGGGCGCGGGCTGGTGTGAGTTCCTGCACCCCTGTCCGCTTGGCTACGTTCTGGTACTTGGACGTTGGCTCGTAGACGATGATGTCCACACCTTCCACATCCCCGAGGGCTGCCGTGATTGCCGCCCGCACCACGGACCACTCCAACCCCCCGTTTCCGCAACCCAGCGGAGGAACGGCGATGGACTTAATGGCCTTCTCACGGATGATGCTGCGCAGGTCGTTGAGACCATCCACTACCCACTCCAGCTTGGTCGGGTGCCGCCAGTGTTGCTTGGTGGGGAAGTTCACGATCCACCGTGGCCCCATCAATTCTTGCCGTTCAGTCACGAACATGTGTCCGACGCGGACCTCCTTCGCTTTGCAAGCGGCCACGTAGAGTCGATTGTTCTCGGGAAATGCCTCTTTGAACATCAGGGCGATACCCTTGCCCATCACCCCTACGGTGTTGACGGTGTTCACTACCGCCTCCACTTCCGCATCCAAAAGATTTCCTTGCGTGTAGCGAATCATCAGAAATACCACCCAGTCTTTCTGGCGACTTGGAAATTCAAACCACGGCTGATAACAATTTGATTTAGCATGCTTTTCATTGATTCAGTATAGCAAACTGCCCCCAGAAATGCCTCCAGCGGCACGTGCTGGTGGACAAGGGCTTCGGCCTGATACCGTTCGATTTTCTCCGGGTCATCCGGATCGCGCTTGAAATCCTGTCTTTGCAACAGATCCCATTCGATATTTGCCAAGTCCGCCAAGGTGCTATAGAAGCTCGCTGCCTGAAGGTAGGCGTGCCGGTCTGAGAAGACGAAGGTAACGCCGAGCTCGATCAATCGGGGCAGGCCGGAGACGAAAATAATGATGTCCTCGTTCGGTACTTTCGTGATCCCGCCGTAGCCAGTCTTGATGTTTAGCATCATAGGTGTGAACGGCGTGAAATAAAACGGCACATAGTCGCTCAGGGTCCCGCCGGGCGGGATCGGTACAGATCGATGCTGACGCTTGTCGATTAGGTCGGGATTGCCTATGGTGCGGTAGAAGGGGGCCTGCATAGGAGAACTCCGGCAGTACATGCCATGCTCGAATATCCACGGCACGTTATCCCGGTGAACAATGCGGAAGATCAACGCCTTCTTGGCGTTTAGCTTGTCAGACACCGGCGGCGATCTCACCTAGCGACTGAAATCTATCCCGCCCACTCCAGTCTCGAACGGACCAGGGACTGAGGTCCTTGAACAACGCAGAGGACGCAGATTCGAGCCCGGACGCCTTAAACATGGTGGCTAGCCACCCCGTTGGCACCGTGCCTGCTCAGCACATCCTGGAATTCCGCCGCCTTGTAGGCCACATCCCCGCACCAAATCCCGAAGCCGCCCTTCTGGTTCACCGCTTCCACCCACTGGGCCAGGGCGGCGTGCTTGGCCTTGCTCTCGTCGTTGGGCTGGCCCTTAATCTCCAAGACCAGGATCTTGCCGTTCACGAGCCGGATCAGGTAGTCCGGGAAGTATTTCCGGACCGCCCCGTTGTGCAGGTACAGCACCCAGAAATTCAGGTGGTCGTTCTTGACGTAGGCCAGCACCAGGTCGCTGTGGTCCAGGTCATATAGGGCCTTGGCCTCCCAGGAGCTGTTGTCGAACACCGCATGGCTGATGTGCGACTTGGTAGTGGGCCAGCACGGCTTGCTGGTGTACCAGGTACGCATGCGGCCGGTGGATCCCAGGGGATAGTCCGGGTCGAACACCGGTTCCAGCCGCTCCGTGTTCGCCTCGCACAGGTAGTGGCAGATATGCTCCACCACCCGGTCAATCGCCATGGCCAGGAGGATGCGCTTGCGCAGGGGTTCCTGGTGGAAGAGGCTGGCCACGTGGATCAGGTCGGAAGCCAAGAACTGCTCCACGATACGGATGACCTGCAACACCCGTTCGGGCCGCCGCCCGCCCTTGTCACCATAGAGCCGCTCATACGCCTTGCGGCTGGCGTGAAACACCAGGTGCTGCATGCGGAACCGCTCCGCGTGCTGGGTCAGGTCGATCATGCTGACCTTGGTCACGTCCTGGATGCCCGCCAGGGTGGGCGCCATTTCCGCCGCCGTGGGCGTGAGTTCCGGCTTCAGTTGCAAGGGCGCGATGGCCTTCCAGTCCACGTCCAGCGTGGTCTTCAGCACCGATTCGACCCGCACCACATTGGGCCAGGTAATCTCAAACTCGGCCCGCTCGGACAACACCTCCACTTGAGTCGTCTTCTTGGGTGGGGGCGGAGGTTCCCCATCACCCTCATGGGGCAGGAAGGTGAAGGGCACGCCGAACACGTTCACGTACTCGGGTAGGAAGCGGCCCTCGTCATCCATGTCGAAATGGGTGCGGCGCAGGCCCCGGCCCACCACCTGCTCACACAGCAACTGGCTGGTGAAGGCCCGCAGGCCCAGGATATGGGTCACGTTCTTGGCGTCCCAGCCCTCCGACAGCATGGCCACGGACACGACATTCTGCATGCGCTGCCCCGGCGTGCCCGCCTTGCCCACGTTGTCCACGATGGCCCGCAGCAGTTCCTCTTTCTTGAGTCCTAGATAGTGTTCCGTGCGCATCGGGTTCATGCCCGCATGCTCCACGATTTCCGTCAGCCTTGCCTCATAGGCTTGGTCCTTCTTCGCTTGTTCCCCCAGCTCGGCCTTCTCCAGCATGGCCGAATCCACGCGCAACATCTGGCTACCGGTGTTCAGCTCGGGGATCAGGCAATCGCCCTTGAGGAAGAAATGCTCGATCCGCTTGGCTGTCTCGATGCGGTTGCACACCGTCAGCATGGCGGGCGGCACGGCGCTACCGTTCTTTTGCCACGCCTCCAGCGTTCGGCGCCAATCCGCACCCAGCAACGTGTAGCCGATCTGTACCAGCTCCGGCAGAGGTTCATGGGGTTCAGCCCGGCGGTTCAAGTCGCCTTTTACATCCCTGTCCACGTACAGGTGATACAGCCGGGGCCGGTAGTCATGCCCCTTCCACTTCACCGGTATCGCATCGTCCCGCACCACCACCCTGGGCGTCTTCACCAACCCCGACTCGATGGCATCGTTCAAGCTGAAGTCGGACACGATCCAGGGGTACAGGGCCTCTTCTGTGGCCTTCTTGCCGGTGGGCGCAAAGGGCGTGGCAGACAGGTCGAAGCAGCGCTTCAGGCGTCGCGTCTTGTGCAGCCGGTCCAGGCCCTCGATCCAGCGGGTGGCCTCTTCCAGATCCTCCTTGCTCACCCCGGTGGGGCGCTTGTCCTTCAGCTCCGCCGGGATGCGGTAGGCATGGTGGGCCTCGTCGTTGATGACGATCCAGTCCTTGAGGTAGGTATAGCCGCTCAACACCCGCCGGGTGTAAGCCTCGTCGCTCTCCGGCCCTAGCTTCTTTACGGAACGCTCCGGGGGCTTGCGGGGCATCAGGGTGTGCCAATTCTCAATGACGATGACCGTGTTCGGGGCGTTAAGCCGCTCCCGGTAGGCCATTGGCACGATCTCGAAGGCGTCGTAGACGTTCTGGGGGTGTCCGGGGTGCAGCACCTGCAAGCGTTCCTTCACCGTCAGGCCCGGCGTCATCACCAGCACGGCCTTGGAAAACTCCCGCCGGTGCGGGTAGATCAGTGCGTTCAGTGCCTGCCAGGCGATGATCATGCCCATCACCATGGTCTTGCCGGAGCCGGTAGCCATCTTGTTGCACAGCCGCTCCCAGGCACCGCCGTCCCCTTCGATACGGATGCCCTGGCGGTAGGTTCCAGGCGCCTCCACCCACCAAATCAGGGTCTCGATGGCCTCCAGTTGGCAGAAGTAGAAGGGGAATTGCCGCTGGGACCGGTCATGCCAATGCTCCAGCAGCCGCCGGGTTACCGTGGTCACACCGGCATAATCCGAAGCTCGCCACTCGCCCAACCGGGTACGGATCTTCTCCACTTCCGGCAGCGGCACGAAGCGGTTGGTGTTGGCCCGGGTGTCGGTGATGTAGTAGCCCGCTGGGCGTCGCCCCTCCACCAACTCGAAGCGGTTCCGGTCCACCTCCTGCCAATGACATTGCGGCACGTCATAAGGCTGGTTGACAATCAGCCGGTCAATCCCGGCGCCGGCCTGGCCCATCAGTCCAGCCCCCGCACCACCAGGGACTCGATCCCCCGGTCATCGACGATCTTCACCGCAATGCGCTTGTACTTGCCCGGCTTGAAGGGCAGTGACTCGGTGCCGTGCCAGGCGCCGATGCGCTCCGGGTCCAGGGTGGCGCGCAGGTTACGGGCCAGGCGGTTCCAGCCGTCCTTCTCCCCGGCCAGCGGGAAGAACACCTGGCTTGGGTACAGGGACCGCCCATCGTAGTCCGTGTCCAACAGCCAGACGGCGATGTTGTGGGCACCGCCGGAGCAGATCTCGCCCTTCTCCAGGTCGAAGTAGTCGAAGCCCAGCACCTTCACTGTCCAGGTGCCGTCCTTGAGCCTGGTGGGCTCGATCTCCGGCTGGCCCATGAGCCAGAAGGAATCATTGCTGGCCCGTTTCTTCTTCAGGTCCTCGGTTAGCAGTTCGGCGTTCATCTGGGCCTTGATCAGGGTCACCCCGGGCCAGTTGGTCTCGTCGATGTCCTTGGCCGCCTCCGGATCGAAGCTAAAGGCAGCGAACACCAGCCACTTGGGGCTGGGCTTGAGGTTCATGGCCTCGTCGATGGCCAGGGCCACCTGACGTTGTTCCAGGGCGGCAAACTCCGGTCCAAAGGACACCGCCGCCCGCTCGCCGCTGTCCTTGAGCGTGCCCACCGCATGCAGCCAGCGGCCCGGGCAGGGTTCTAGTTCCGCGAAGCTCAGGCGCTGCCCACCCTTGCCCCGGATGCCGGCGGCCAACAACTCGTCCCGCCACTGGTGCTGCCGGCCCGATTCGCCGCTGCGCGCCACCGCCTCGGTGGCCTCCGGCACCTGGCCCGCCTCCTCCAAGCCCAACACTGTTGGGAAGGGTACCGCCTCCACCGTGAAGGGGCCGGTCACCCGCACCTTCTTGCGGTCCACCTGGGGCTGGTCGTACAGGGTCTCCTGATCCGCGTTGCGGGCGATGGCGGCGTCCATCTGGGCCTGCATGGCCCGGCGGGCGGCATGGTAGGTCTCGAAGGGTTCCTTCGCCTTGGCCGGCCAGTCCTCGGGCAGGTTGAAGGGCACCGCCCATTCCTTCAGGTCCTGCTTCGTGGCCTGGTTCAGGGCCTTCAGCGCCGCTTCCACCGCCGGGTGCATACGCTCCCAGATCTCGTCGATATCCGGATTGTTGGCAATGGACTTCGGGGTGACGTGGGGCACGGTCTTGTAGACGAAGCCGGCCTTCAGGCCCTCCTGGGGGTACTTCAGGGGGTAGTAGTCGAAGCTGGCGGTCATCAGCCGCTGCCGGGCCAGGGTGACGGCCACCCGGGACGTATCGCAGGTGATCCAGCGCCGGCCCCACTTCTCCGCCACGTAGGCCGTGGTGCCAGAACCGCAGGTAGGGTCCAACACCAGGTCACCGGGGTCGGTGGTCATCAAAAGGCAGCGTTCAATGACCTTATTTGTCGTTTGAACTACATACACCTTTTCCGAATTGAATCCACCGGATTGAGTGTCGAGCCAAATATTGCTTAATGACTTGGCAGGATTGAAATCCCAGAAGAGTTTGAAAGCCACGTCGTTCCCAATCTGGAATACATGGCCTGACTTTGCAACACGAGGCAAGTCAGTCTCAGGGTCAACGGTCCAGTGTCTTCCTGCGTTGCAATGGAATGCCTTACCTTGAAAAACAAACGGCTTCGGGTTGCTAGACGGGCCATCAGAGTTCAAGGGACCATGGCGAAATATACGACCAATTTCTCCAGTCAGGGAGGGATCTTTGGCCTCCTCAGAACTCAAGAACCGCCAGCTTCCGTCTTTGAGTAAGATCCTTCTGTAATACTTGTCGCCCGCCTGTGGGAATGACGCATGTTCACGAAGATCACGGTATTTTATTGCTTTCCTGTCTTTGGCATACCAGATTACATAGTCCTCAATCAGCGACAGAGTTTTCTTTGTAAATCCTCCTGTCTTTTGAATAACTATTTGCCCGAGAAAATTTTCTCCGCCCAAGACATCATCCATCAGACTGCGCACCAAGTGTACGTTCTCATCCGAGATCTGAACGAACACGCTGCCTGACTCCGCCAGCAGGTTCTTGGCCAGCCACAGCCGGTCCCGGAGATAGGTCAGGTAGGAGTGGATGCCCAGTTGCCAGGTGTCCCGGAAGGCGCGGATCTGCTCCGGTTCCCGGGTCAGGTCGTCGTCGCCGTCGCCGTCCTTCACTTTCGGCTTGTTCACGAAGGGTTGGAAATTGCGGCGGTATTTGATGCCATAGGGCGGGTCGATGTAGATCATCTGCACCTTGCCGGCCATGCCCTCCTTGGCCAGCAGGGAGTTCATCACCAGCAGGGAATCCCCGGCCACGATCCGGTTGGCCCAGCCCCGCTCATGCTTGTAGAAGTCGATCTCCTCGCGCAGGGGTCTTTCGGTGAAGGGGTTCTCGAACAGGTCGCCCTGGGTCTGGAAGGGCGCGTCCGGGCGCCGGGCCGCCTCCAGCAAGGTGGCGGGGTCCAGGCGCTCATGCACGTGCAGGCTCACCGTGGGCACGTCGAAGCTGGTGCGCTCGGCTTTGCCGGTCCACTCCAGGAAAGGCCCGCCGGCCTCCTTCAGTTGCTCCAAGGCTGCACGCAGCGCCTCCGGGCGACCATCAGCCAGGGCGTCGTCGATGAGCCTCTCCACCGTGGCGCGGGCGGAGTCGAATTGCAGGGCGGGGGCGATGTGGGGGTCGTAGGCGTAGGTGGCCCGTTCCTCGTGGGCGTCGGTCTGGGGCGTGACCAGCCCCACCTGTGGGTTGTTGAGCCGCTTGCTGCGATGCAGGTAGTGGCGGATTTCTTCTTCTGTCATGCGGCCCCCTTTGCGTAACCCCGGCGTGGATTATGGCCAGAGGAGACCGCCCTGACCATTTTTATCGGCCGGCCGGAACATACCCCCACTCCGCGCCTGCGCCTCGGCCCAGCGAGAACCAGACTCCCCGATACGGTATAGCCGACTTACTCCACTGTGCGCAGATCACCCAGCAGGCGGCAAAGCTCCGGGTCATCCACTCCGCGCCGCTCCAGCAAGCGGAGCCGTGCCGCCATCCACGCCAGCGACACCCCAACGAAGGCATCGTGCTGGGCCTTCAGCCGGTCGAAGGTGCGCCAGTGCATCCCCGTGGGCTTCCAGCCTTCCCCGTTCAGAATGCCCGGCTCCCAGCCCAGCCGTTCCCGAATCTTGTCCGCTCGTCGGGTCGCCCGGTCATCGGCGCTTTCCCGCTGGCAGGCATAGGCCAGTTGGCAGCAGTGCCGGCAGGCGAAGATCCCCGACCCTCCGAGATAGAGCAGGGCCACGCGCCGCCCGCAGGCCCACCGCCGGACAGATGAACCAGGGTCGCGCCCCGCCATAGGTGCAGGGTGTCCGAGCCAACTGCACCGGATACTCCACCGGCCGCCAGTCCCCGCCCCCGCTCCGCCATTGATAGTTCAGGATCAGCCAGTCCGCGGCCGTCCAAACTTGGATAGATGCCAAGGTTTCGCCGTTGCGGGTCCAGTTCAAGCCGAAGGCACGGCCCGGTGTCAAAAGGCCATCGCGTTGCATCCGCCGCACATCCAGGGAACGGCAGTCGCCCGTCAGGTTCTTGCCGGTTTGCCCCCGCCCGCTACCCCATCCGCCAATCGTCCAGGGTCACGGTGTCGAGCAGGACGCCCATGTAATCGCCCTCGGTTCGCCGGTGCGTCGCCGTGCCCTTGATGTAGTCCGGTTGCTTCTTGTGTGCCATCAGTTGGTCCTCGGTTCAGTCAGCCCTCGCCAGCGTTGCCAGCCCGGTCGCCGGTCGGGATCGTCGGCCCCTGGAACGTAGCCCTCGCATCGGTGCAGCCGGTCCGGGGGTGGGCGGTAGTCTCTCGCTGTCGCTACCAGTTCACCCCGCCCCGCCGCCAGGCAGCGCCCGGACTTGGCCAAGTTGACGCACTGGCGACAGGCCCGCCGGTCGTCCCAGGTGTCCGCCCCTGGGACCTCGCCGGCCCGCCCCAGGAAGTAGGCCCGGGCCTCGCGGTCGGTCTCGCACCGGTCCAAGACCTCACTAATGGTCGCCGGGTCGGTCTCGCCGATGTACGCCAGCCAGGTGCGCACCCTGACCCCCTCCGTGTCGCTTAGGGGCGTGTTAGGTGGCCTGGGGGTAGGCTGGTACGGCTCCACGGACAAGGCCCCGGGATGCCAGCCGATGACCTGCTCGCGGGTCGCAGGGGGGCAAAAGTCCGCGACAACCCGCGGCAAGTCGGGGAACAGGACCAGCCAGCGGCGGTGGGGGGTCAGCGCCTCGACCAGTGCGGGCTTGCTCTCCCGGATCGCAGGGAGGAGGCGGCCCCTAGCCTCAGCAGGGCCGCGCACGGCGAGGGTGCCGCCAGGCACCAGGGTGACCGATACACCTTGTGCTCGGGCTGCGGCGAGGATCGCGGGAGCGTTCATACCAAATCCTCCCCGGCGTCGCCATCTGCAGCGGGGGGCGAAAAATCTGGACCAAAGTTCGGCCCAGAATCCTTCCGATCCTTCCGGGACCGGACCTCAAACCCTCCTTTTTTCTTCCAGGCATCTTCCGGCGCTGAATCATCCTTCCGGGCAAGCCTCAAACCATTTACGCCGTTCGCCCGGGTTTCGGGGTGACGCCCGGTTGTCACGCGATGCCCCAATGTCTCGGCCATGTCGGCAACCGTATCGCGAAACTTCCGTGACGCCACGGGTCTGGACCGGCCATGCGCCAGGCACCACGTCAGGTACGACGGGTAAAGCCGCTCATCCGCTTGCTCAAAGTAAACCTCGCCCGTCGCGGGATCGCGGCGCTCCTTCTTGGTGCCGATCTGCGTCCAAGCGTCGGACTCTGGCACTGTCTCTGACAGCAGCCAGTCGGCGACAGAATTTCCCGCAGCCATGCCTAAAAGGTTGTCGGTCACAACCCGAGCGGGCGGATCGTCTATGCGGGCGCGGATGTCCGCTGGGCTCAACGCCAACAGCCAGTTGATGAGGCCCGGGATCTCGGCATGCAACACAGCCTCCTCACCGCCGCGCGCTTCCCACCGCGCAATCTCATCAGGCGTTGCGGAAACTGGAAACCGGACAGTGATCCGACGGCGTTCCAGTCCGCTCGTGCTGTCGGTCGATTGCAAGTCCTCGTTGGTGGCCATCAGAACCAGCCCGCCAAAGACGAACGATCCGTGCTGTTGCTGGTGCTTCCTCTCCAGGGGTAGGTGGTCTCCTCCGGTAACCGCTTTGAGCATATTCAACGTTCCGCCGTGCTTACCCGACTCGTTGATCGTGCATAGGCGCTTACCATAGAGCTTCGCAGTCTCGAAGCGGTTTTCCTCCAGGTCCCGGAGCGAGCAAACTGCGTTGTTGGCGGTGCCAACTAGGGCAATGGCAAGTCGCTGGAATGTGCCCTTGCCGGACTTCCCCCGGCCCAGCAACAGCAGGAACTTTTGCAACGGGATACCGCGGACCAAGGCGGCGAGCCAGGCCCTCAGAAGTTCCACCGTCTCCTTGTCTTCTTCAACGCAGCGCAAAAGCCATGCTTTGATCGTGGGGCAGTCGGCCTCTGGGTCGTACCGATGCGGTAGACACCAGGTCAAAGCGCGCGCCGGTGTCGCCGGAGAAAGACGTCCTGTAGCCAGGTCTAACAGCCCGTTGGCGAACGGGATAACCGCCGTGGGGGGCTCGGTTGGTTGCAGCAAGCCGCGGCGCTGAACGATCTGGGTGACCCCGTTGAGGTAGCTCGGGCGAAACCCCAGCGTCCGAGCGCCGAGATGGACGGCGTCCGCCAGCAGCCGTTCCGCTCGGTTGGCGACGGTCAACGCCTCCCAGTGCGTTTCTCGCCACAGCATCCACGTTGCCGCCTCGCCGTCCCACGCCAGTCGATTCTTGAGCCCACCGGCCACAACCTCGGCAGCCTGTGACTCTATCAATCGGTGAGACTCCCCCTTTTTATCGACCCACAGCAAAGCGTCAACAGGGATCAATTCTTCCGCTTTCGGAAGTTCGCCGGAAGGCAAAAGGAGGGATTCAGCCCTTATACCGGAAGGATCGGAAGGATTCGGGGCGAAATAAGTCTGAGCTTTCGGCTTCGCCTGCGCATGTCTTGCGTGGATGCCGATACGCTTGTCTATTTCGCCAACCCGCGCCCCCGCCTCTTTGGCGCGTTTTCGCAACCGCTCGAACTCGGCTGGGTCCGTAGCGTAGACTTCGCTCCAAGCGGCAGCGGCTTCGTCGGTCAAGGCTGCGCCCGGATCTGTGGACAGCCGCTCTATGGCTTGGCGCAGAACGGCACCGGCCAGGTCCCCACCATGTTCTACACCAGCCGGTACGCTCGCTGCCTCTATGGCCCGCTCAACGACTTCTAGGCCCGCCGCCTGGTGCAGATCGTTGAAGTCGGTTTGGCTCGGCTCCCGCTCGGGCCCGAAGTCGGGAACCGCCAGCATTCCGCCAACTGCCCGGGCCGCCTCGATTGCGTGGGGGTCGGGTTCGCCGGTCGCCTTCACCAGATCGGCCAGGACGATCAGCCGCGCCGCCGGGTAGCGGTCGCGCATCGCCCGGGCCACGGCAGGGAGGTTGCCCGCCGACAGGGCCGCAACGGCGAGGTGTCCGCTCGCCTCCCTGGCACTCAGGCAGGTCGCCACGCCTTCCCCTATCAGCAGGGTTGTCCCTGCCCCGTCGCCGTCTGGCAGGGCCCCAGAAGCCCAGCAGCCGGCCTTCTTGACGCCCCCCACCAGGGCGGCCTTGCGCCCGGACTCGTCTATCAGTTCCAGGGTGGAAAGCCCCTCGCTGATCTTGATCCGCACCACGAGCAGGAGCCCGGTTAGAGGTTCGCCGCCCGACTTCGGGACATACCCCAGGATCTTCGCCGCCTTGGTCGCGTCAATCTCCCGCAGGGTCGCGACGGGGGCAACGGCCTTCCGTTCCAGGTAGGGGTTGCCGGCGGGGTCGGTCGCCGCCTCCCAGATCGCCGCCGCCTTGCTGGCAGCGACAGCCCGCTTGCGCTCGGTCTGGACGTGTTCCCGGGCCGCCCGTTCCTGGGACTCCCGCCGCCGTTCGGCCAGTTCCTCAGCGGTTGGCGGGGTTCGTGCCCCATCGTCGCGCCAGCCGTTGCGCTTGGCCTCAAAGAACAGGGTCCCGATGGTCGTCTTGCCGTTGACCTTGACGGACTTCCAGACATCGCGGGCATCCGCCTGGGTGTAGGTGTCGGCCTGTTGGGACCAGGAATCCCACACGTCAAAGCCCGCGTCGCCGACCTCGGACTTGATCGCCATGCCCATCTTGACCCAGGTCTCGCGGCAGGTCGGGTCAACGAAGCTCAGGGCCTCGCCGATGCGTTGCAGATCCCCGTTCATCGCCGCCCCCTGGCCCATTGCCGCGTGGGTTGGCGTGTGAGACGGCTGGGTTTGCCATGACTGATCCAGCCCACAAAGGGATCGAATCCGGTAAAATGGCAGCCGTCAGACGGGAATTGACGGCCTGCCGGGGTGCCTGCCCCGGTGGGTTTCTTGGCGTCCATCGCCGACCCC
This sequence comes from Chromatiaceae bacterium, assembly GCA_041753195.1. Lineage (GTDB taxonomy): Bacteria > Pseudomonadota > Gammaproteobacteria > Chromatiales > Chromatiaceae > Thiodictyon. The sequence continues at coordinate 37,989 of JBGSUY010000125.1, read as the reverse complement.
TAGCCCTTGCGGCTCTTTTTGATTTGGGCAGTCAGCCAGGCGTCAATTTCGGCCTCAATCCAGCCGACAGACTTGGCGCCCATCGATACCGGACGTGGAAAGGTGGGATCGTAGTCACCCGGCCGATTGGGGTTTGGCCGCATCTTGGCGTAGATGGTGGATCGGCTATACCCCGTGCGGGCTTCTACCTTCTTGCGCCGAATGATGGTCAGGGGCGCGGTTCGGGCTTGTTCGGCCATGTGCGATGCTCGTTAGCATTCGCCGGAACGTACCGGCATGGCTCCGATTAAAGGGTCACGACGCGCGCCAACATAGCTGGGCTGGTTGCGATAACCCGCCCGAAAAGTTGGGGGGTGGTGGTAGGTGGATTCCCTTGGTGGGGGGTGGGTGGGTTCGGTGCTGTACCGGCTCAAAACCTCAACATTGGCGAGGCCCTCGGGGTGGGCAGGTTATCCGCCAGGAGTCTTGGGCGCCCCGCCGCCGGGTTGCCAGTTCGCGACCTTCGCGACCTCCTCGATCCCAGTCTCGTTGGGCTTGCCTTCATCGTCGGTCAAGCTGAACTCCGCCGCAGGTTCCCGTAGCCACTTCATGAGTGCTTGTTTCGGATGCTTGCCGCACGGATCGGTCACGGCTTGCCAGGCCAGGACAGCCGCTGCAAGTTTAGGCGCATAGCGGGGATTTCCGCGGTCAAGGAAATCGGGGGCACCGGTTGCGTTGGGGAAGAAGAACCCGGTCCTGATGCCGCGACTCTCCAGCCATGACCGCACGTCACTAACCGAAACCCTGGTATCGGTCACGCTGAATTGTTCGGTACCGTTATCAATGTAATCAGATAACGACTCGGGACCATCAAGGTCGGGAACTAGGCCCGACAGTACCGCATTGCGCAATGCGATTTCGGCCGCATACTGCCGCGGAAAATTTGGGTCATAGATGGTCTCGTCACCCATCCAAGCCACGTCCTGTGGCCCATATCCTGCTATAAGCGCAGCGGCTTGCCGGACACTCAGGCTGTCCGCAAGCAACCACAGCTGGGCAAACTGATTCGTCATACGTCTCCTATTGCGCCGGCCCTTCACTTCCGACGCGCCAGCCGGGCAAGGTTGCCCCGGTTTTCGGCCCCAGGGATCAACCGGGGCCTAGGCGCAGCGAACTGGTCAACCCGCTCGGTATGCCTTCCCGAAGCGCCCGATAATCACCTTGCGGCCCTCTTCGATCTGGGCATCCACAAAGTCGGCCCACCATTGCAGCATGTCGCGCCGCTGGTCCGCATACTGAGCCCGGTTGTAGACCCCCCTAATTCCCTTGGTCTCGTGGGCTAAGGCCTTCTCGATCCAGTCGGAATTGAAATTGGCCTCGTGCAGGTGGGTGGACGCGGTGCGGCGGAAGTCGTGAATCACGAAGTCTCGGAGGTCCAGGTCCAGGGACCGGACCGCGTAGTTCAGCGTCGTCTTGGCGATGGGCTTGCGCGGGTCGTTGCGACTGGGAAAGACCCAGGGTGAACCGCCCGCCAGCCCGCGCAGCTCCTCGATCATGGCCACGGCTTGCCGGGGCAGGTGCACCAGGTGCGGCCTGTCCTTCTTCATCCGCTCGCCGGGTATGGACCATTCGCCCTTGTCCAGGTCGAACTCTTCCCATCGGGCCTCGATTAGCTCGGACTTGCGGACCATGGTGAGGATCAGCAGGTGCAGGGCCAGCTTGTGCGATCGCGCCATGTTGGACTGGTAGATACCCCGCAATAGTCTCCCGACCTCATCCTGGGACAGCGCCACGTCGCGACTCTTGGCGGTGGCGATGAACTTGGCCTCGATGGCCGCTGCGGGATTGAATGTCACCTTCTGGCGAGCGATGGCATAGGCGTACACCCGCTTGAGGATGTTGCGGGTCACCAGCGCCATCTGCTCGGCACCGCGAGCCTTGATGCGGTCGGTCAGGTTCAGGATGTTATCAGGCGTCACCTCCACCAGGGCCTTAGCCCCCAGGGCGGGAATGACGTCCTTTTCCAGGACGCGCTTGATGTTGCGCGGGTTGGTGTTGTTCGGCTCCGCCACCTCCCGGAACCAGGTCCAGGCGAAGGCTTCCAGGGTGTCGGCTTGCCGGGTCTCCTCTTCCTCAGCCCGGGCCTTCTCCGCCGTGCGGGGGTACCAGTCGCGCACGAAGGCACGAGCCAGCGCCCGCACGTTCTCGGGCAGGTCCTCCTGGATCGCGTCCCCGCGCTTGAGCCCCGCCGGTGACAGCCCACGGGCCACCAGGGCCTTGCAGTCCTCCCGCCAGCTCCGGGCGTCGGCCAGGGAGAACGCGGGATATTCCCCGAGGATCGCCTTCTCCTGCTTTCCCCCGAGGCGGTAGCGCAGCTTCCAGGACTTCGCCCCCTGGGGGGTGACCTCGATGTACAGCCCCCCGCTATCCGACTCGCTGTAGGGGCTCTCACGGGGTTTCAGGTGCCGCACCTTGATGTCTGTCAGGGCCATGGATCAGTGCCTCCGCGTGGTCAGGTGTTCCCTGATTCATCGCGCCATTGGGGAACAGGTTGAGCCGAAGGGAACACCCACGAAATACAGCAGTGGCGCGGCTTCCCGGCCTGGTGTTCCCAACTGGAAGTGATTTCACCTCCCTTGAGTTGCTGCCGCTCGTCGGCCATCGCGGGTCAGAAGGGAACAGCCCGAAAGGCATCAGGGAACACTTCAGGGAACAAGTTTAGGCGGATTTTGGCGGAACGTACAGGACGGCTACAGACTAAAAAGCCCGCAATTACGCGGGCTCTCAAGGTGTTAGCGGAAGTCTGCGGACAACCACGGAACCAGGACTATTTTCCAATACAGAAGCTCGCGAATATGCGACCCAAGAGGTCCTCGGGGGTGAAGGCCCCCGTTATCTCCCCGAAGGACTGTTGCGCGGCGGCTAGATCCAGGGCGATCAGTTCCGGGCCCGCCCCGGTTGCCAGGGCCCGGTGTGCCGCCTCCAGATGGGCCAGTCCACGCTCGAGGGCCTCGAGATGTCGGCGGCGGGCGACGAAGGCCCCCTCCGTCATGGAGTCGACCCCGGCGCGGAACTTGATGTGGCGATGGAGCCGGTCAAGCCCCTCGCCGGTGATGGCGGAGAGGGCGATTTCGTCCTGCTCGGAGGCATCCCTTTCCCCCTCTGCCTCCAAGAGGTCTATTTTGTTGCGGATCCGGGTGAGAGGGACGCCCGGAGGGATTGTGGCGAGCCCGCTCGGGTCCAGGCCCTTGGTGGCGTCATAGACCCAGAGGACCAGGTCGGAGCGGGCGATCTGGTCGCGGGCCCGGCGGACACCCTCCCGCTCCACCGGATCCTGGCTGTCCCGGAGTCCTGCCGTGTCCACGAGGCGCACCGGCAAACCGTCCACCTGGACATCGACCCGTAGCAGATCCCGGGTGGTACCGGGGATGGGGGTCACGATTGCCGCCTCTGCGAGCGAGAGAGCATTGAGGAGACTGGACTTGCCCGCATTCGGTGGACCTGCGATGGCGACGGTGAAGCCGTCGCGGATGCGCTCGCCCTGGTGAGCCTCAGCGAGCAGCCTCCGGGCCTGGGAGTTCAGGGCGTCCAGGTCGCCGGCCACCAAGGACTCCACCTGGAAGTCCAATTCGTCGTCCGGGAAATCGAGGGTGGCCTCCACGTAGGTCCGCAGACGAATCAGCCCCTCGATTAGTGAGTCGATGCGTCGGGAGAAGGCCCCCTGGAGGCTGCGAACCGCCAACCGCGCACCAAGTGCGGTAGAGCTCTCGATGAGGTCCGCGACCGCCTCCGCCTGGGTTAGGTCCAGCTTGCCGTTCAGGAAGGCGCGCTCGCTGAACTCGCCTGGGCGGGCGATGCGAGCCCCAAGCTCCAAACACCGCTGTAGTAGGAGATCCATGACCACGGGGCCCCCGTGACCCTGAAGCTCCAGCACATCCTCGCCGGTGAAGGAGCGGGGTGCGGGGAACAGGAGTGCGATTCCCTCGTCGATGGTGGAACCGTCGGCGGATCGGAAGGAGGCGAAGGCGGCGTGCCGCGGACGGGGGACGCGACCCAGGGTGGCCTCGGCAATGGGTCGGACCAGAGGCCCGCTGAGCCGAACGATGCCCACCCCGCCGATGCCACGCGGCGTGGCGACGGCGGCGATGGTCTCAGTGGCCATGATAAGGACCCCGATGGGCCAGACCCTCAGCGCCGCCGCTTTGCGGCCGCCTTTTCGATGTTACGGGTGATGTGCCACTGCTGGGCGATGGACAGCAGATTGTTGACGGTCCAATAGAGCACCAGGCCCGAGGGGAAGAAGGCGAAGAACACCGTGAAGACGAAGGGCAGGCTCATCATGATCTTAGCCTGCATGGGGTCGGGCGGGGCCGGGTTGAGCTTCTGCTGCACGTACATGGACACGCCCATGATGAGCGGCAGCACGAAGAAGGGGTCCGGGGCGGACAGGTTGTCGATCCAAAGAATCCAGGGCGCCTGTCGCAGCTCGACACTCTCGAGCAGCACCCAGTATAGGGCGATGAAGACCGGAATCTGGACCAGGATGGGAAGGCAGCCACCCAAGGGGTTGATTTTCTCGGTCTTGTAAAGCTCCATCATGGCTTGGTTGAGGCGCTCCTTGTCGTCCCCGTAGCGATCCTTTAGGGTTTGGAGCCGCGGCGTGAGCTCTCGCATGTTCGCCATGGACTTATAGCTGGTCTCCGACAGCTTGTAGAAAGCCAGCTTGATTAAGATGGTGAGCACGATGATGGACCAGCCCCAGTTGCCCACCACGGAGTGAATCTTGGCCAGCATCCAGTGGATGGGCTGAGCGATCACGGTGAGCCATCCATAGTCCACGGTGAGATCCAGCCCGGGGGCGACCTCGGCCAGGGTCTCCTGGATCTTGGGACCCACGAAGAGTTGATTTTCGAAGCGGTGGCTCTCTCCAGCGGCGATAGTCACCGCCGGCGAGTACTTCCCGATGATGTATCGGCTGTCGTCGAGGACATTCGTGTAGAAGGTCTCCTCGACGCCCCTGGGTGGGATCCACGCGGCCAGGAAGTAGTGCTGGATCATCGCCAGCCAGCCGTCGCGTACGGGACGCTCGAGCTTAGCCTCACGCATGTCATCGAAGGAAATCTTCTTGTACTTGTCCTCCGGCGTGTAATAGACCCCGCCCGTATAGGTGTAGACGAATCGGGTGGCGTTGGGGTCGATGAGATCGGTGCGCTGCAGTTGGTTGTAGGCTCGTGCAACCACGGGAACACCGCCACCGTTGACGATCTCTTGGGTGAGGGTGACGACGTAGCTGCCACGACGGAACGTGTAGTGCTTGCGCACTTGGACGCCGGAGGCGTGGGTCCAGGTCAAGACGACATCCAGGGCGTCCTGGCCAGGCGCGAGGGCGTGGCTGGTGGTGGTGGACTCGAAGATGGCCTCGTGGGTCGGCAGGATCTCTGGATTGGTGCCAATGAGTCCGGACTGGGCGAGGAAGAGGTTCGGCGTGTCCGGCTTGAACAGTCGGACCTTGTCCTCCGGGCGCTCAGGCATGACCGGATAGTCGAGCAACCAGGCGCTCGCCAGGGTGCCGCCCCGGGGTGAGATCTCGATGCGCAGGACATCGGTCTGGATGCGAATCGGCTCTAGGGAGGGAGTCCCTTGCGCCTGTACCCCGGGGGCCGGGGCCGCAGAGGGGGTGGCCGCCGCGACCTGGGGGACGCCCCGTGGAAGGTCGGCTCGGGAGTCGCCGGCGGCTGCCTGGACCGCCGGGCGTTCGCCTGCCGTTCCGGGAGAGTAGGTGGCGCCATAGTCCTCCATCCAGGCTTGGTAGATCAGCAGCAGGATGATGGCGAGTGAGAAGACCAGGACCAGGCGCAGGTTATCCATGGAGGGAACTACTGGGTTTTAGGTGGCACTGGATCAATGCCACCCGGATGCCAGGGGTGGCAGCACGACAGACGACGCAGAGCAAGCAGGCCGCCCCGCCCTAGACCGTGACGTCCAATCGCCTCGATGGCGTAATGGGAGCACGTCGGGTAGAACCGGCAGTGGGGCCTTAGCATCGGGCTGATGAGGTACTGGTAGACGCGGACCAAAAGGATCACGAGTCGTCCCATGTCAGGCTCCTGATTCGATCCCAGGCCTCATCCAGCGTCTGCCGCAGTTGTTCGGAGGGTAATTGCCGTGCATCCCGGGTACAGACGACGACGACGTCCACAGGTGGCAATTCAGAGGCCCGTAGTCGAAAGCTTTCGCGGGCAATCCGCTTGAGGCGATTTCTGTCGACGGCTCGGCTTGCACAACGCTTGGAGATGGCAAGACCTAAACGCGGCCTCGGGGCGGCCCCATTGCGGGCAAGGACCCTGAAGCCGCTGCCTCCGAAACGCTTAGCGCCTGCGAACACGCGGCGGAAGGCCTTGGCGTCGCTGAGACGGAGTTCCGGGGGAAAGCCAGATTGCGGGGACCTGGGCGACGCGTCGAGGCTCCTTGCCTCGTTCAGGGGGTTAGGCGAACACGCCCTCTCGCACGGCGGGCGGCGAGGATCTTGCGCCCGTTTCGGGTCGCGTTTCGGGCACGAAAACCGTGGGTGCGGGCCCGTTTGAGCCGGCTCGGTTGAAACGTTCTCTTCATGTTAGGTGTCCTGGCTCGAGGGAACTGGGCTTCGCTGATGCCCGAGGAGCAAAGGCGCGGGAAGATAAGAGTTTTCAGCCTCGTAGTCAACATGATTTGCGGCACCGATGCCCGTCTCGCCTGTGGATAACCAGCCGGCAGGGGGATAGACTGTCCACCCACCGGTCGGCCTGTTTGGCGAATGCGCATGGATGTGCGGGGAACCTGGCTGGCACTGGGGGCGTCGACGGGAAACAACATGGCCTTGGGGGTTCAGGTGGATCTTTGGAAGCAATGCGTCGCGTCACTTCAGGGGGACCTCACGACCGCCGAGTTCAACACCTGGATCCTGCCGCTCCAGGCAAGGGTGGAAGGTCCGGTGCTTCGGCTGTTGGCACCCAACAAATTCGTGAGGGACTGGGGACAGCAGCACTACGAGGGGCGCATCGGAGATCTTTGCGAGCGCTTGAGCAACGGCTCCGTCAGCCGGATCAGTTTCGAGATCGGCGGAATCGAAAGGTGCCGTGCTTCTGTCAAGGCTCGCATTTCAGTCGGCGGTCGTGGGCCTTCCGACTCGGATGCCCGGCGCGCGGAGGGAAATCTGAACGCCGAGTTCACGTTCGACACTTTCGTCGAGGGCAAATCCAACCAACTCGCGCGGGCGGCTTCGATCCAGATTGGCCAGAATCCGGGCATCGCTTATAACCCCCTCTTCATCTATGGCGGTGTGGGGTTGGGCAAGACGCACCTGATGCATGCCGTCGGCAACACGATCTTGGACACCAACCCCCAGGCTCGGGTGGTCTACCTGCATTCCGAGCGGTTTGTCGCCGAGATGATCCGTTCTCTTCAGCACAACAAGATCGACGACTTCAAGAAGTCCTACCGATCTGTGAACGCTTTGTTGATCGATGATGTACAGTTTTTTGCCGGAAAGGATCGCTCGCAAGAGGAATTCTTTCATACTTTCAATGCGTTATTTGAGTCGCGCCAGCAAATCGTACTTTCGAGCGACCGTTTCCCAAAGGAGGTTGCAGGCCTTGAGGAACGCCTGAAATCGCGCTTCGGTTGGGGGCTCACCGTCGCCATCGATCCTCCAGATTTGGAGACAAGCGTGGCGATACTTCACAGCAAGGCGACCCAGCTTGGCGTTGCCTTGCCTGACGATGTCGCCTTTTTCGTGGGGCGGAGAATTCGTTCCAATGTTCGGGAGCTCGAGGGGGCCCTGCGACGCTTGGTCGCCAACTCTCAGTTCACCGGCAAGCCAATCTCGATGGAATTCGCCAAGGAGGCCCTAAGGGACATGCTCGCCGCTCAGGACAAACAGGTAAGCATCGAGAACATCCAGAAGACCGTGGCAGAATATTACAACCTGCGGACCGCCGATTTGTTGTCGGCGAAGCGCAACCGTTCGGTGGCCAGGCCTCGCCAGCTTGCGATGGCCTTGGCGAAGGAGCTCACGAAGAAGAGTCTGCCCGAGATTGGTCAGGCCTTCGGTGGGCGGGACCACACAACGGTTCTTCACGCAACACGCAAGGTTAGGGAGTTGATCGACAGCGACTCGACCATCGAAGAAGACTACAAGAACTTGTTGAGAACCCTGACCTGTTAGCTGTGGATAGCCTGTTGACAGGCGAGCGCACGCAACTAATCCACCGGTTTTTCACAGACTCTAAGGCCAGATTCCCACATCACCGGAAGCGGTCAACTCTCTGTTTCAACGATAGTTTCCTCGTTTATGCGGTTTTGCACCGGGCTTACTACAGATATACGTATTTTAAGAAACAGAGTAATTAAGAGGAGAGTTTCATGGAGTTCCTCGTGAACCGAGAGCACCTGTTGCCCGTGCTTGGTCGTGGGGCGGGGGTGGTCGAGAGAAGGCAAACGTTGCCTATTTTGGGGAACATGCTTCTGCGAATGGGTGAGAATATCCTTATCGTGGTGAGCACGGACCTGGAGGTGGAGGTTCGAGGTAGTTGCCAAGCGCAGGTGCTTCAGGACGGGGAAATTACGATTCCAGCACGGAAATTCTTGGATATCGTGCGAAACCTTCCGGAAGGATCGGATTTGCGGCTCAAGTCGAGCGGAGATCGGATTCTGATTACCTCAGGCCGTGGCCGTTATGTTCTCGGAACTCTCCCGGCGAGCGATTTTCCGCTTATGCAGGCTGATCCAGCGAGTCAAACGTTTGAAGTGGAGGAAGGTTCGATGCGTCGCGTCCTGGAAAAGACGTGGTTCGCAATGGCTCAACAGGACGTGCGGTATTACTTGAACGGCTTGCTCTTAGAATTCGATGAGGCGGGAATTCGGGGGGTTTCCACGGATGGACACCGGTTGTCGCGGTTTGACGTTCACGCTGATCTTGGTCTGGAGGGCGAGGGACGCGCGGTCATCGTGCCGTACAAGACGGTTATGGAGTTGCGCCGCCAGCTTTCCGCGAGCACTTCTGCGGTCAGAGTTTCGGTTGGCGATAGGACGATCCGGTTCGAAGTTGGAGATTTGGTGACAACGTCTAAGTTGATCGACGGGCGTTTTCCAGACTACGGCAAGGTCATCGCGGTTGCGCTTGGGCGTAGTGTCGTTCTGGATAAGGAACGCCTGAGAGGCGCTTTGACGCGAGCCTCTGTTTTATCGAATGAAAAGTTCAGAGGTATTCGGATGGAATTTGAAACGGATGTTGTGCGCTTGCAGGCGCACAACCCAGAGCAGGAGGAGGCTGTGGAAGAGGTGGATTCGCTCCTGGAAGGAGAACCGGTGACGCTCGGGTTCAACGTGGGCTATCTTTCGGACGTCCTCGGGGCAGTTGAGGGGGACCAGGTGGAGGTTCGCTTCGAGGACGGGAACAGCAGTTCCATCTGGAGGGGATTGGGGATGTCTGAGGAGACCTTTGTTGTCATGCCGATGAGACTTTGATTCTTCTGTGCTTGCGGGGCGTCTGCCCCGAAACGTTCCACGTGGAACCACGGCCTCTGCGCCTCTCTCCTTATCCAAGGCACCCGCGTGTGCCTCTTGGTGGCACTCCAGCTGTTCCTTCTCCGGTTTAGGCCCGTGTAGTCGGTTCTGGCGCATCGTTCCGACACAGCGGCCGCTCTCTCATTTCCGGATCTATTTAAGAGATAGATAGCTTATGACCTACGACTCAACGAACATCAAGGTTCTGCGCGGACTCGACGCCGTCCGCAAACGCCCCGGTATGTATATCGGCGATACAGACGATGGTACTGGGCTCCACCACATGGTCTTCGAGGTCGTAGACAACGCCATAGACGAAGCACTGGCTGGTTACTGCACCGAGGTTCGGGTGATACTTCACCGAGACGGGTCCGCGGCAATTATCGATAACGGGCGAGGCATACCCGTAGATATTCATGCGGAAGAAAGGCGATCCGCAGCGGAGGTCATCCTTACCGTTCTACACGCGGGCGGAAAATTCGATGACAATTCCTACAAGGTCTCTGGCGGACTGCACGGGGTAGGAGTCTCTGTCGTGAACGCCTTGTCGGAGTACTTATTTCTTCGGGTTCGCCGCGGTGGTTACGTCTACGAGCAAGAATACAGACTCGGGGTCCCTCAGTATCCACTGAAGCAGGTGGGGGTCACCGACGAAACCGGAACAGAAGTCCGGTTCACCCCGTCCCCGCAGATCTTCACGAATCTTGGCTTCCACTACGACATCCTTGCTCGGAGGCTTCGGGAGCTTTCCTTCTTGAACTCGGGCGTGCGTATCGTCCTCCACGAGGAGGCAACAGGTCGGGAGGACATCTTCGAGTACCAGGGTGGGATTCGGGCGTTCGTGGATTTTCTTAACCGCAACAAAACCCCGATCCATTCAAGCATCATCTACTTCACGGCGGAACGCAGCTCAATCGTTGTGGAGTTGGCACTCCAGTGGAACGAGGGGTTCCAGGAGACCATCTTTTCGTTCACCAACAACATTCCCCAGAGGGACGGTGGTACCCATCTCGCCGGCTTCCGTGCCGGGCTGACGCGAACCCTGAACGGCTATATTGAACGGGAAGTCCTTGACCGCAGTCAAAAAATCCATGCAATCGGGGACGATGCACGAGAAGGGTTGACGGCGGTACTCTCCGTCAAAATCCCCGACCCAAAATTTTCATCCCAAACCAAGGATAAGTTGGTTTCATCGGAGGTTAAGGGGGTCGTCGAGTCTCTGGTGGTTGACTACCTGAACCAATTTCTTGAGGAACAACCTACGGAAGCAAAAATAATTGCTGGCAAGATGCTCGATGCCGCCCGCGCCCGAGAAGCCGCGCGAAAGGCCCGCGACATGACACGACGAAAGGGTGTGCTAGACGTCGCGGGATTGCCGGGTAAGCTCGCAGACTGCCAGGAGAAGGATCCTTCTCGGTCTGAGCTTTATCTGGTAGAGGGTGATTCAGCTGGTGGGTCTGCCAAGCAGGGGCGTGACCGAGCATTTCAAGCCATATTGCCCCTTAAGGGAAAGATCCTGAACGTCGAGAAGGCACGGTTCGACAAAATGCTCTCGTCTGCGGAGGTTGGAACCCTCATAACCGCCTTAGGCTGTGGCATCGGGCGCCAGGAGTACAATCCGGATAATCTGCGCTACCACCGAATCATCGTTATGACCGACGCAGATGTGGACGGCGCCCATATCCGAACCCTGCTCCTGACCTTCTTTTACCGCCAGATGCCTGAGCTTATCGATCGGGGGCATATCTTCATCGCGCAGCCACCGCTATATAAGATCAAGAAGGGCAAGCAAGAGGACTATCTGCTCGATCAGCCAGAGCTCGACAACGCAATGCTCCAAGCGGCCCTAGAAGGAGCAGACCTCGTGGTCGCGGCCGGCGCACCGCCCCTCGCCCCGACCGCACTAGAAGCCCTCGCGCGCGATTACCAGGTCTTCGCGGGAGTTTCCCGGCGACTAGGCCAGCGCTATGACCCTCTGTTCCTTCAGCAATTGCTCCATGCACCACCAGTTGACAACTACGGGACCATCGATCCGGCCTCGATGAGTCGGTGGTGTGGATCGGTAGAGCGTGGTTTAAACCACCCTCCGACCCCCAGCCTTCGGTATTCGTTGACCTATGCAACGGGCCAGACCGGGCGATCCGGCCACCTCGTGCTGACGCGGTTGGTCCATGGGATACCCGAGACGCGCGCCATACCGATGGAGTTTTTCCATACGGCGGATTACGCAAAGATCGTCGAGTTTGGGCAGAAGCTTGAGGGCCTATTAAGCGACGGCGCCTACATGTCCCGGGCGGAACGCCGTGTTGACATTTCTGACTTGGGCGAGGGAATACGCTGGCTCCTCTCAGAGGCCCAACGCGGGTACAGTATCCAGCGCTACAAGGGACTCGGGGAGATGAACCCAGAGCAACTCTGGGAGACAACCATGAACCCAGAAACCCGGCGTCTACTTAAGGTGACGATCGAAGATGCGGTCGCCGCAGATCAGATCTTCAGTACGCTAATGGGCGACAACGTTGAACCGCGACGCGAGTTTATCGAGCGGTATGCACTGGATGCGGAGAACCTGGATATCTAGCATGTGCGCTGTCCTCCCGCCGATCGATACCGTGTTTCCACCGCAGCGACCACGGTTAACTGGGCGCCCCAGAGTGGCAGCGTGGGAACCGGAGAAGGCAGAGCGTCACCGTTGCGCTGGGAGTTCCGCAACCGCTGACTCAATCCACCGCTCAGCGTCTCGATTGATCGCGACCGCTCGTCGGCCTTCGACGGGAATCGGGGCACCAATTTCGAGTTCTACCACCCCAGGGTATTTCAGGAAGCTCCGTCTAGCCCAGAACACGCCAGCATTGTGGGCCACGGGCACAACGACCCGTTCGCTCTTCTCGGCAAGCATGGCTCCCCCAATTCCATAGGAGCTTCGTTCACCAGGCGAAACCCGTGTTCCTTCCGGAAAGATGATGACCCAGCGTCCTTGGTCGAGCCACTTTGTCCCTTGTTCGAGAAGCTGCTTCACGGCCCTACGGCCAGCGGCACGATCGATCGCAATTGGATCGAACGCAGCGAGCGCACCCCCGAATATGGGGATCCGGAGGAGCTCTCGCTTTAACACCCAGGTCTGAGGGAGCGGAAATAGGGCGCGGATTGCGATTGTCTCCCAAGCGGACTGATGCTTGCACAAAACGATCGCCGACTCTGAAGGCAGATTCTCCATCCCGCGAACGCGATAGCCGAGTCCACAGATAACCCTCAACAGGACGAGAATCGACCGACCCCAGGCGCGGGCGATCCGTGAGAGCCACAGGTTGGGGACGAGTCGTCCCAACAGGATGATTGGCACTCCGAATAGGACCACCGATGAGGAAAGGAGAACGAAAAAGAGTGCGGATCTCAGAAAAATCACATCTAAAGACCGAGCAGCAGAGCATCTACTGCGCCGTAAAGATTGGCGAACACACGAACATCATCCAAGGATGCACCGTTACGCTCAAGTGTAGCTTCCCCTTTCCCTGTTCGAACGAGCCAAGGTGCCATCTGCACCGCCCGTGCTGCCATCACGTCGGTGATTGAGTCACCGATATACGGAATGCCACGGAGTGACAATCCAAAACGCTGCCCAACAGTCAGCAAGAGACCAGGACGGGGCTTTCTGCAATTGCACCTGTGTGCTGGGAGGTGGGGACAGAATGCAATCATCTCGACTTGCGCACCTTGTGCGGCGAGGAGGTCCCGAAGCTTTTTGTGTATGGCGTTAAGTTCGGCGAGCCCAAATAAGCCCCGTGCCAGTCCCGATTGGTTGGAGACGACGCAGACGCGATATCCCGCATGATACAGGCGGGACAGTGCATCGATGCTTCCGGGTAAGGGTTTCCATTCCTCTGGGCCTTTGATGTATTCGTCTGAGTCCTCGTTGATGACGCCGTCACGATCCACGATGACGAGTCGCTCAATCATCAGGTTCACCGCGAAACGCCGAGACTCGGATACGCCCGTCGATAATACGGGCCTCACGACGCTCAAGCTTGGCCATCTTGTCCCAAAAGGCCCGCTCTAGATCGATATTCTGCGCGATTCCTGTTCCGAGGATGAGGATCAACAAGTCGGCCACCTCTTCCGCTAGCTGAGACTTCGCGAGTCCTTTGGTAACACAAGAGGAAATCTCTCCAAGCTCTTCGACCATCAGAGAGATGCGATAGGTCATCTCCTCGCCGCCCAACTCCCGAAATCGATGCTTCTCGTGGAAGAGATGGACCGCATCCATCATAGTTTCAAAGGAGACTGATTCCATGGTAAGCCTCAGCGTAGGAGAGAGATGTCGGCGACGTTGAGGAACGTTTGGAGGACCCCCGAAAGCAACGCCTGACGATTGCGTCGCAGGAGAGGGTCCTCGACCATAACCATGACATCCTGGAAAAAAACATCGACGTCCTCGCGGAGCTCCGCCAAGCGGTCGAGGGCGCCTGCGAAATCCTGTCGATCCAATAGGGGCCTTACGACCTCCCGCAGCTCAAGGACACGCCCCCAGAGCCGTTCCTCCGCCGGGGATGCGAACAGTGTGGGGTCGGGTTCCGCCAGTGCGCCAACCGCAATGTCCGTCTTCAAAAGGAGGTTCCGAATGCGCTTGTTGGCCGCGGCGAGGGCCTCCGCAGCGGGTAGCTTCCGAAAGGAATGCACGGCCCGTACCCGGCGATCGATCCGACTCGGAGTTGTCTCGCCAGTTGCCAGGACCGCCTCTACCCTGTCCTCTGGGATCCCCTGATCCTGATAATACCCGGAGAGCCGATCCAACATGTAGCGGAGCACGTCCTCTACTGTCCCAGGCGCCAATATGCCAGTGGAGAATCCGGCCGACGTCTCCTCTAATGCCGTTCTCAAATCGATGCCCAAGGGCGTTTCAATCAGGATGCGAAGCACGGCGATGGAGGCCCGGCGCAGCCCGTAAGGATCCTTTGCGCCGGTGGGACGCTCGCCGATTCCGAAGATACCAACCAAGGTGTCGAGTCGTTCTGCCAGACTCAGCAGACGCCCACATGACGAGCCCGGGAGGCTGTCCCCCGCAAACCGGGGCTTATACTGTTCTTCCATGGCCTCGCTGATGCGGGGATCTTCACCCCCATGATCCGCGTAGTAGCGCCCCATGGTACCTTGAAGGCTGGGAAACTCGTAGACCATGGTGCTCACAAGATCGCACTTGGCCAATAGGGCGGCCCGGAGGATCAAGTCGGATGTCTCGCCGATCCATCCTGCGAGGGTCCCGCCGAGCTTGGACACGCGTCTGCTCTTATCCCCAAGGGATCCGAGCCGCTCCTGAAAGACCACCGACTCCAGTTTAGGAATTAGGGCTTCCATGGGTCTGCGGAGGTCTTGTTCCCAAAAAAACTGGGCGTCTGCGAAGCGGGGCCGAATTACCCGCTCGTTCCCCGCACGAACCTGTTCAGGGTCTTTACTCTCGATATTTGCGATCGCAATGAACCGGTTGTCCAGGTTGCCGTCCGCTCTTCGAACCGGGAAGTACTTCTGGTTCTTCTGCATGGTTTCGATCAGGACTTCCGGAGGAAGCGACAGGAATGCTTCGTCGAAGCGCCCTAGAATCGCACGAGGCCATTCCACAAGGGACGTGACCTCGTCTAACAGATCGGCGTCTATCAGAGGCACCATGCCCTCATCGACCCACAGCCTTGTGACTTGATCCACGATCATCTGGCGGCGGCGTTCGAAAGACGGCTCCACGTACCCCTTCTCCCGGAGGCACTCTGCATAGTCGCCTGCTCGTTGGATCCCAATGGCATCCGGGTGGTGAAACCGATGTCCGCGGGTCTCGGGCGCAGCCGCCACGCCGAGCACCCGCCCCTCGATGGGCGACTCACCGTAGACCAGGCATACCCAATGGACGGGCCGGACGAACTCGACGTCACCCCCCCCCCAACGCATCCGCTTGGGGATCGGCAGCCCGGACAGGGCCTGTTCCAGCAACTCGGGCACCAGTGACATCGTCTCTGCGCCCGTCGAGCGATAGCGGAATACGAGGCACTCACCTTTGTCGGTCTCCGCACGCTCAAGCTCCTCGACCGGTACGCCGCAGGACCGCGCAAAACCCTCCGCAGCTCGCGTAGAGGCGCCGTCCGCACCGAAAGCGGCGCTGACGGCGGGTCCGCGCCTCAGGGTCTCCTGATCGGGTTGGCGAGGCACGAGTTGACGGACCAGGAGCGCAAGTCGGCGCGGCGTCGCGAAGGCCTCCACTTCACCAAACCCGAGTCCACGTTCCACTAGCCGTGACTTGAATCCTGACGCAAGGGCGTCAGCGAGCCCCTTGAGCGCAGCTGGCGGCAGTTCCTCTGTGCCTACCTCGAGCAACAGATCCTGACATTGGTCCGACATAGGGGCCCCTTATCGCTGCAACATAGGAAAGCCAAGGGCCTCCCGACTGTCGAAATACGCCTGCGCGACGGCGCGCGCCAAGGTGCGGACTCGCAGGATGAACCTTTGCCGCTCGGTAACGGAAATCGCCCCTCGAGCGTCCAGTAGATTGAAGGTGTGCGAGGCCTTGAGCACCTGCTCATAGCCGGGCAGAGGCAGGTTCGACTCCACGAGATGGGTGCTCAGCCGCTCGCATGTGTCAAACTGCGCGAACAGGGCGGGAACGTCAGCCTTCTCGAAATTGAAGGTCGACTGTTCAATCTCGTTCTGCAGAAACACATCACCGTAGGTTACCGCGCTGCCAGCTGGCGAACGACTCCAGATTAGGTCGTAGACGCTCTCGACCCCCTGCAGGTGCATGGCGATCCGCTCCAGGCCATACGTGATTTCCCCACTGACGGGGCGGCAATCGAGCCCACCTACCTGCTGGAAATAGGTGAACTGGGTTACCTCCATCCCGTTCAGCCAGACCTCCCAGCCCAAGCCCCAAGCGCCCAGGGTCGGGGACTCCCAGTTGTCCTCGACGAAGCGAATGTCGTGTACCAGCGGGTCAATGCCGAGGAATCTGAGTGAATCCAGGTAGAGGTCCTGTATCTCCAGCGGGGAGGGCTTCAAGAGGACTTGAAACTGGTAATAGTGCTGCAGGCGATTGGGATTCTTACCATAACGCCCGTCCGTCGGACGACGGGAGGGTTGCACATAGGCCGTCCGCCAGGGCTCGGGACCAATCGAGCGCAGGAAGGTCGAGGGATGGAAGGTCCCCGCCCCCATCTCCATGTCGTAGGGCTGGACCACAACACAGCCAAGCGCCGCCCAATACCGCTCCAACGCAAAGATCAAACCCTGGTACGTCGAGACGTCCTCGCGCTCCAGACTCACCTGCGCCTCCTGATCTAAACAACGACTCGGGTCGGGCAGTATAGCTAGTAGCGCGCTCGCGATACCATGCCCGTGCCTAAGCCTCGCGGGACCAGCCTTGGCAGGAAGATCACCATAAAGCCGCGCAGGCGGCGCGCACCGGTCACTCGTCCAGTTCCCCGATCAGACAAGGCAGCCGCGTCGGCTCCTTGTGAGCCGCGCTCTTCTTGAGCCACTCCACGAACGCGCACCAGCGCCAGCCCCGTGTACCCTCCCGGCTCAAACCAGGAGCGGTTCGCCGCCACAGCGTGAACGGCGGGCCCTTGGTCGCCGTTACCCTTTGCATCACCAGGGTCGGGGCAGGGATCGTTGGACAGACCCCGATCGCCGACGGGATCCCTTCCCTGTCCGATTCGTTATCTGACGATCTGGTCCTCCTGGTCGGTACGCGCGCAGTTCAGGGGCCAGATGCGACCGCCCTCAGGAGCATGCCCGCTAGATGGCGATCCGATTGCCCCCGGAACCGAGCTGCCCATGCGTGCCTAGGTCCTGGCTCGGCTGCCCTCCGCGTGGTCTTGGATCCCCGCCGCTACTGAGCGGCGGCGCGAGGTTCCGCACTACATCGCCCGCCCCCGATCGATGTGTAAGATAAGTGTTCTTTCGACTGGGAACTTGTCTGGAACGGGATAAAGACCCAAGCCTACTACGACCGCATTTCAACCGCGCCCTGGCCCATGCACCGGAATTTCGCGACCAGAGGTCTATTTTGGCTAATGTGCACCATTATGGTGCTTTAACGGCGCTACATGGGCGTTTCCGGTGCGTCCAGCCGGCAAAGAGTTTCAACCGCTGCTGCTCCCGTCGCCCAGCGCCTCTCTGCTCAGTTTCTTCCTGTTGCCGATTCGACTACTTTGGATGCGTCAATTGAACCCTTTGCCGCCCCCCATCAACCATCATAGGCGGACGACCGAGCGCGATCCTGTTTCCACCGCCACTCAACGAAGCAAGCGTCCGAGCCTGCGGCTGGACACCTCTAGGAGCCTGGGCGGTTGGCCCGAATCATGCTTTCCCTGATCGGGCCGAGCTCGCCCATGCGGAAAGTGACGCGGCGCTTTCGTCCAACGCCGTCGGGACACGCCCCATGAACAGGTTTCCGCCTTAGCATCGGTCGGTTTCGCTCTTGCGTCGGTTTCAGCGTGAGACCGGCTGAACCGGTCGATCTGGGATCTGGCGCCCGATAAACTTCCCTGTCCACACTTGTACAGTACTAGCATCGGAGACAATCCAATGGCAGCAGATGTCATGAAGATGATTAAAGACCACGAGGTGAAGTTCGTCGACCTTCGCTTCACCGACACCCGCGGCAAGGAGCAGCACGTCTCGATGCCGGCCTCTATCGTGGACGAGGACATGTTCAAGGAGGGAAAAATGTTCGACGGCTCTTCCATCGCTGGATGGAAGGGCATCCAGGAGTCCGACATGGTACTGATGCCCGAGGCGTCAACCGCCGTGATGGACCCCTTCACGGACGAAAACACCCTGATACTCCGCTGTGACATCCTCGAGCCCAACACCATGCAGGGCTACGAGCGCGATCCCCGCTCCCTGGCCAAGCGGGCCGAGGCCTACCTGAAGTCGACGGGCATCGCTGACACCGCCTATTTTGGTCCCGAGCCCGAGTTCTTCGTATTCGACGACGTACGCTGGGGCGCCGACATGAGTGGGTCCTTTGTCAAGATCGATTCCCAGGAGGCGGAGTGGAACTCCGAGCGTGTCTACCAAGACGGGAACATGGGCCACCGCCCGAGCGTGAAGGGCGGTTACTTCCCGGTCCCCCCGGTGGACTCCCTGAACGATCTGCGCGCCGCGATGTGCCTCGCGATCGAAGAGATGGGCGTCCCGGTCGAGGTCCATCACCATGAGGTCGCAACGGCGGGGCAGTGCGAGATCGGTACCATGTTCTCCACCCTGGTGAAGCGGGCCGATTGGACCCAGATCATGAAATACGCGATCTGGAACACCGCCCATGCCTACGGCAAGACCGTGACCTTCATGCCGAAGCCCATGGTGGGCGACAACGGAAACGGCATGCACGTCCACCAATCCCTGGGCAAGGACGGCCAGAACATCTTCTCCGGCGACAAGTACGGTGGCCTCTCCGAGACGGCGCTCTACTACATCGGCGGAATCATCAAGCACGCCCGGGCACTCAACGCCTTCACCAACGCCTCCACCAACTCCTACAAGCGGCTGGTGCCCGGATTCGAGGCGCCCGTGATGCTTGCCTACTCCGCCCGCAACCGCTCTGCGTCCATCCGCATCCCCTACGTTGCCAACCCCAAGGGAAGGCGCGTCGAGGTCCGCTTCCCCGACGCCACCGGTAACCCCTATCTGTCCTTCTCCGCCATGATGCTCGCCGGACTGGACGGCATCCTGAACAAGATCCACCCGGGCGATCCGATGGACAAGGACCTGTACGACCTGCCGCCCGAGGAGGAGAAGGCTATCCCCACCGTTTGCCACGCCTTGGATCAGGCCTTGGAGGCCCTAGACAGGGACCGTGACTTCCTCACCGCCGGAGGCGTCTTTACCGATGACCTGATCGACGGCTATATCGGACTCAAGATGCAGGAGGTCACGCAGCTGCGCATGACGACACACCCGATCGAGTTCGACCTCTACTTCAGCTTGTAACGGTTGAGCGGCACCCCTTGCGGGGTGCCGCAACATGCATTGAGTCGCGCCGAGGGCTGATCTATCCTTGGCGTATGGTCAAGGTCATCCTCCTCTCGCTCCTCGTCATCTCGGCTGGTGTCTCGGCCCAGGTCTACCGTTGGGTAGATGCCGAGGGCCAGACCCATTTCTCCGATCGTCCGCTAACAGGCGCTGACCGGGTCAACATCGAAAGCGGGGTCGCGCCTGGGGAAACCGAATCCTCGTCGGCCGACCGAACCGGTGCCCCCCTGCTCGGTCCCTACAACAGCTTCGAGATCGTCTCCCCCGAGGCCAATCAGACCCTGCGTCAGGAGTCGGCGGCCCTCCCGGTGAGCCTGCTTCTGGACCCATCCTTGATGGAGGGTCACCGCCTCGAGCTCCTGGTGGACGGCGTCCCGATCACCGTCGAGGAGCCGATCGGGACGCAACTTTCCCTGAGCGGCCTGAGCTTCGGTACCCATGTGACCGAGGCACGCATCATGGAATCCAACGCGGTCGTCGCTCGCAGCGCCCCGGTGAGTTTCCATTTGCGCAAGCCCCTTCCCCCCGGGGTCCTTCCCTGAGAAGACGCCGATCAAATGCCATCCCGGCATTGCTCAGCGCGCCTTTCGAAAACGCCCTCTCCAAGCGGTGCCATGTTCCGTCGCTTGGGTGACTCAACATGCCGGCTCCGCTGTCTTGCCGGTCCGAGCACCGATTTAACCGGTGCTTCTCCAACCCCCGACCCCGCGATCGTTCCTCGCATCCCGACGACCTGGAACTCGACTGCCCGTTAAGCGCCGGTGCCCCACAAGGGTCTGATGCCTGGCTTGCTTCTTGCTGGGGTTCTCCTGCAGCCACGTGCCTGGGCCTCTCGGCCGCAACCAAACCGGTGTGTCGTCATCCACTGCGCCCGCCGCCTCTCGGCGAGGCCTGGGCAGCACAGTTTCACCGGCTTACGTTCAACACCCGCATGATCCGGATGATCAAGAGACAAATCCCTAAACAGACGCCGGAAAGAACGGTACTCGACCATATGAACACAGCGGTGATGCTGTTCGGGTCGGACCTCTGCCTCCGGTATCTCAACCCCGCCGCCGAGATGTTGTTCCAGGTCAGTGCCCGGCACGTTCTGGGGCATCCTGCCGCAAACATCCTCCCCTGCCCGGATTCCCGGGTCGAGCTGAGGTTGACGGAGGCCCTGAAGTCCCGTCACCCGTTCACAGAACGCGAGCTCAACGTAGCCGTGGCCGATGGACGCACCATAACCGTGAATTGCACCGTGCTCCCTCTGCACCATCCTGATGCAGAGGCGGGCCTACTAGTCGAGCTGCACCAGGTGGACCGGCAACTCCGGATCACGCGCGAGGAGCACCTGCTTTCCCAGCACCAGGCGACTCAGGCCCTGATCCGCGGCCTGGCCCACGAGATCAAGAACCCTCTCGGGGGCCTGCGCGGCGCCGCCCAGCTGCTGGAACAGGAGCTTCCAGACCCGGGACTGCGAGAGTACACCCGCATCATCATCGACGAGGCCGACCGCCTCCAGACCCTGATGAATCGGATGATAGGCCCCAACCGCATGCCCAGTCGGGCGCCGGTGAACATCCACAACGTCCTGGAGCATGTCCGCGGACTGGTCCTCGCCGAGTTTCCAAGCGGTCCCAGGGTCTCACGAGACTACGATCCGAGTATCCCCGAGTTGACGGCGGATCAGGATCGCCTGATCCAAGCGTTCCTGAATATCGCGCGCAATGCCTGCGCCGCCGCCGGCACGGCCGGGTACATCGAGCTGCGCACCCGCGTTCTGCGCCAGTTCACCATCAGGGCCAAACGTCACCGCCTGGTGCTGCGTGCCGAGGTATTGGACAACGGGCCAGGGATCCCCGAAGAGCTCAAGGATCAGATCTTCTTTCCCATGGTGTCCGGTCACTCAGGGGGTACGGGCCTCGGCCTACCGATTGCCCAGGAGCTGATCAATCAGCACGGGGGGCTAATCGAATGCGAGAGCCGCCCGGGGGAGACTCACTTCTTCGTCTACCTCCCACTGGAGCCCGAGCATGAGTAGAGAGCCCAGGGTGTGGGTCATTGACGACGACCGTTCCATCCGTTGGGTGCTCGAGCGTGCCCTGCGCAAAGCGGAGATGCACGTCACCTGTTTTTCAAACGGGGTTGGGGTCATGGAGGCGTTGGAGCGGGAGCAACCGGACGTCATCCTGACGGACATCCGCATGCCGGGGGTCGATGGCCTCGACCTGCTGCGCCAGGTCAAGGCGCGCTATCCGGCCGTACCGGTCATCATCATGACGGCCCATTCTGACCTGGACAGCGCCGTCTCTGCCTTCCACGGTGGTGCCTTCGAGTATCTCCCGAAGCCCTTCGACCTGGACGACGCGGTCGCCCAGGCGACCCGCGCGTGCCGCCGGGGACGCTCGGACGCGCCCGAAGAGCCCGGGATCGCCGAGGCACCCGACATCATCGGCGAGGCCCCTGCCATGCAGGAGGTCTTCCGCGCCATCGGTCGCCTGGCACGCTCCAACATCACAGTGTTGATCAACGGCGAGTCTGGCACCGGCAAAGAGCTGGTGGCACGGGCACTCCACCGGCATAGCCCAAGGGCCGATCGACCGTTTATCGCGTTGAACATGGCGGCGATCCCGCGGGACCTACTGGAATCGGAACTCTTCGGCCACGAGCGCGGCGCCTTCACGGGGGCCCAGGCCAGGCGGGAGGGCCGTTTCGAGCAGGCCGATCGGGGGACCCTGTTCCTGGACGAGATCGGGGACATGCCGGCGGAGCTCCAGACGCGTTTGTTGCGGGTCCTGTCGGACGGGGAGTTCTATCGGGTGGGTGGGGTGGCTCCGATCCGCGTGGACGTGCGCATCATTGCCGCGACCCATCAGAATCTGGAGGAGTTGGTCCGCCAGGGTCGCTTTCGCGAGGACCTGTTCCATCGCCTCAACGTGATCCGCATCCATCTGCCGGCATTGCGGGACCGCCGGGAAGACATCCCCTTGCTGATGCGCCACTTTCTCGTTCAAGCCGGCAAAGAGCTCGGCTGCGAGACCAAGGTCCTGCTGCCCAGCGCCACCGAGCACCTCAAGCGTTTGGACTGGCCGGGCAACGTGCGACAGTTGGAGAATGCCGCGCGCTGGCTCACCGTGATGGCGTCGGGCAAGGAGATCCATGCCGAGGACCTCCCGCCGGAGCTTAACGGGCTGAGTCAGGAGCAGGATCGAGACGAGCCTTGGGAGTCAGTGTTTCGGCGCTGGGCGCGTCAGAGTCTCAAGGAGGGACAAGGGGCCCTGCTCGACAAGGCCCTGCCCGCCTTCGAGCAGATCCTGATCCAGACCGCCCTCGAGCATACCGGCGGACGGCGGCAAGAGGCGGCGCGCCTGCTCGGCTGGGGACGCAATACCCTGACCCGGAAGATCAAGGAGTTGCGCCTTGAGATCACCCAGGATCCGGAAGATGTGGTGCCTTGACCGGATCGGAAGTCAGTCGGCTGGTTGAAAGTTCCCGACTAGCGCGCAACCTTCGGAGCACCTTGATACGCGAGGACGGATCATTGGACAGCAGCCAAATCGACCTGCCAGGCTCCGAGATCGGATCGATCGACCTGGAGCAGGAGACCCTCCGGGTTCATTTCACCCGGGCCTACATTCTCAGAAGCATGACCGGCTCCAAGGAGCGCACACGCTGGTGGCAGGTGGGCTCCCTTGTGATCGAGGGGGTGGAGGGGCACACAGCCCTGCCCGAGGGGCCGCTCGTGTGCGCTGGCGGTGACGTCGATGAAAACGTATACACATATCGCGATATGATCCCGGTCCCCTTCGCGAGTCGCGGCACGATCCGCTGTTTCCTGCGTTTCGAGGGCCGGGAGGACCCCTTGATCGTGACCGGTCTGGCCGCCCGGCTCGAGATGACCGGTGTGCCGACATACATCGAGCACGTCGGCCGCTAAGGCGTGTGCTCCGGCATTGGGGACCCTTCGCTTCTGTCAAGATCGGTGCCCGACTACTCCGATCGGGTTCCTAAAGCGCGAAAGCCCGCGGCACAGGCGCGGGCTCTCCAGCGAGGGCCTGAGTAAGGCCCCGGACGCGTTGCGGCTCAGATTCGAGAAGAGCCAACGATCTCGTGGGCCAGATCCACCACGCGATTCGCCATGTCCAGATACTCCTGACGATAGTTTGCGAGTAGCCCGTCCTGGGATGCCCAATAATCCTTTCCGCTGACACCATGCTGGTGCTCGTAATCGATGAACTGCTTCTGCATCTCGAGCATCTTGTCGATCAGGTTCTGCTTCTCTCTCTTCAAAGCCTCGATATCGCTCATGGAAGTGTTCCCCACTGGGTTTGGGTCGAATACTGTCGGCGGTTTTAGTAAATGCCGAAGTCTTAATATACCACGCCGATCGGGACGCCGGTCAACCTAGTCCCTGGTCCGCACCGCTCGTCCGAACCCGGCAAACGTGGATTGCTCCTCGGCGCAGACCACGCCAAGGACCGCACCTGGCCACCCCCGATGTTCCACATCATCCTTTACCAACCAGAGATTCCTCCTAACACGGGCAATGTCATGCGGTTGTGCGCCAACCTGGGGGCGCGGCTCCACCTGATCGAGCCCCTGGGCTTCCGCCTGGAGGACCGGCTGCTGCGCCGCGCCGGGCTCGATTACCGCGAGTGGGTGGACGTCAGACTCCACCCTGACCTAAGCAACTGCCGGGACATCCTTGGTGATCCTCGCGTTTTCGCGCTTAGCACCCGAGGGCGACGCTGCTACGTGGAGCCGGCCTATCGCTCGGGGGACGCCTTCCTGTTCGGCCCCGAGACACGTGGTCTGCCCCGGGACCTGTTGGCGTCCTTGCCCCCGGGACGATGCCTGCGGATCCCGATGCAGCCAGGGAACCGCAGCCTCAACCTTTCCAACGCCGTTGCCGTGGTTCTGTTCGAGGCGTGGCGGCAGACCGGATTCTCGGGTTCCGACATGCCCTCAGAGGTACCCAAGTTTGAAGATCCGCGCTGCTCCTAGGAATCCGGACCACAGAGCCCGGTTGACAGTCCGTTTCACACCAGTTCGGGCTTAGGCTCCCTGTCCAACAGGGAGGCCGTGGCCTGGAGGGGGGAGACGCCATCGAAGAGTACCCGGTAGACCTCCTCGCTGATGGGCATGTCGATCCCCATTCCCTGGGCCAGGGCATGAACGGACTGTGACGTGACCACCCCCTCCACCTCCTGTCCGATCTGGGCCTTGGCCTCGGCGACACTCAGACCCTGGGCGAGGGCGAGGCCAAGGCGCCGGTTGCGTGATTGATCATCGGTGCAGGTAAGGACCAGGTCGCCTACTCCGGCGAGGCCCATGAAGGTCTCGGAACGTCCCCCCAGGGCCCTGCCGAGTCGGATCAGCTCCGCCAGGCCCCGTGTGATGAGCGCCGCCCGGGCGTTGGCGCCAAATCCCAGCCCATCCGCGATCCCGGTCGCGATGGCCAGGACGTTCTTGGCCGCACCGCAGATCTCCACCCCCACCATGTCCGGGCTCGTATAGGCGCGGAATCGGCCGCCATGGAGCAGGGCCGCGATCCGTGACGCGAAGTCCGCGTCCTCGGACGCGACGGTCACGGCCGTAGGCAGGCCCCGCGCGACCTCCCCGGCGAAGCTCGGTCCGGAGATGACCGCCAGGCTCTCGTGCGGCAGGGACAGCCGGGCGGCGGTATGCAAGAGTCCTCCCGTGGCAGGGTCGAGCCCCTTGGTGGCCCAGGCCACGCCTAGGTGGGTGGGGAGGCGCCCAGGCAGCATGGAAAGGACCTCCGCGAAGGCGTGACTCGGGACTACGACGAGGCAGGCGCTCGCGTGAGTCAAAGTCTGGTCGAGGGAGTCGGTGGGCTCGAGTGCCGAAGGTAGGGGGAAACCGGGCAGGAAGCGACGGTTCTCCCGGTCCCGCACAAGCTCCTCCATGTGCTGGGGATCGTGTCCCCAGAGCGCGACCTGATGCCCTTTTCGACAGAGCTGGATGGCGAGTGCCGTCCCCCAGGATCCCGCCCCCAGGACCGCGATGCGGCCGGCGGCAGTCGAGCCGCCGCTCAATGCTGACTGGCCCTCTGACCGGACGCTGCGGCCGCCTGCTGCTGGTGCTGGGCGAACAGGGCATCGAAGCTCACATGCTGAAGGACCAGCTGGGGGAAGCTACCCTTGGTCACGAGGTCGGACACCACCTCGCGGGCATAGGGGAAGAGCAGATTGGGGCAGTAGGCGCCGAGCATGGCCCCCAATTCCTGTTCGGGGAAGCCGTTCAGGGTGAAGATGCCGGCTTGTTGGACCTCGGCAATGAAGGCGGTCTTGTCGCCCACCTTGACGTTGACCGTCACCGTAAGGACGATCTCGTAGACCTGGTCACCGATCCGGTTGACCTTGGTGTTGAGGCTGAGCTCGTTCTCGGGCTTCCACTCGCCGCGGAAGATGTCCGGGGCGTTGGGCGATTCGAAGGACAAATCCTTGGTGTAGATGCGCTGGATGGCGAATTGCCGCTCGTTGGTCGTCTGCTCGTTGTCGGCCATGAAGGGGTCCTTGGATGGAAGGTCGGTGAAGGGTGCGCGGGGGACTCGCCCTTGGAGTCAGCGCTTCTTGCGCGTGAGGGGAAGGTTGGCCGCCTGCCAGGACAGGATCCCCCCCTTGAGGTTGTACACGTCCTCGAAGCCCTCTTTGCGCAGCTGGTTGCAGGCGCCTGCGGATTGGGAGCCGGAGCGGCAGCTCACGATGATTGGCTTGCCCTTGTACTTGGCCAGGACCGCCATCTGATTCTTGAAGCCGTTCATGGGGATGTTGACGGCATTGATGATGTGGCCCTTGGCGAAGTCAGCGGCCGGGCGCACGTCGATCACCGCGGCCTCCTTGTGGTTGATCAGCTCCGTGGCACCCGAAGGATCGATGCTGCCCCGATCCCCGATCGTCAGGTTGTGGATCAGCAGTCCGAGGATGACCACCAGCGCCAGGAAGAGGTACCAATGGTTACCGGCGAATTCCATGAGCTGGCTGAGCTGCATCGGCTTGGGCTCTCGTGACTCTGGGGCGATTGGGTGGCGCTATGACCTCAATGCCGGACTCGCACCCGCTACAGAAGCGGACCTCGCGTCACGGGTCTGGCCCACCGGGACGGGGGCCGAGGTCGAGGGCGGGAGTATAAGGAGCGCGGCGGCAGGCGTCATCCCGCCGTGGCGGCTCCCCTCACCCGGCATGCTGGCAGAACACCTCGCGCATCATGCCGATCAGGCGCAGGGTGCGCCCGTCGCTCACCCGGTAGTAGACCCGGTTGGCATCCTTCCTGGAAGCGAGGATGCCCTTGTCGCGCAAGATGGCCAAGTGCTGAGAGATATTGCTCTGGGAGGTGCCCACGTGATCGACGATCTCCTGGACGCTGACCTCTTGATCCCCGAGGGTGCACAGGATCTTGAGCCGCAGGGGGTGGGACATGGCCTTGAGGGACCGCGAGGCGCGCTCGATGTCGTTGTCGTCCGCGAACAGGCCGATGTCGTGCTCGCCGAGGACCTCGGGGTCATTCAGGACCGGGTGAGAGCTGTGACTTAGATTAGTCGCCATCGCGTTGGTCGCATCAACTAATAACAATACAATAATAAACTTTTTCTAGCCTGGTGCGAAGGGCCGCCGATGGCCAAACCCATGGCGGTCCCGGCAGGGTCGCCCCTTAGGATCTCCGGCTCACCGGGAAGGTGGCGCCAAGCGCGCTCCTTCGTTGCCCCTACCACCCTAGGGGAAGGACGGGGGTAAGCTAGACGCAACTGGCGGGCGCCCCCTGCCTACTTGCTAGGTGGCGCGGTTGCCAATGGTGTCAGATGCCAGTACCGAGGCCGCAAGCGTGTGTCCATGTCCCTAGCTCAATGCCATCGAGCCTGTTCCGCCCCCCATCCCAATCCCGCGTACCTGCGGGCCCCGGGGGTCGTGCTGCTGCTCGTGGGGCTCCTCGCGCCGCCCCCGGGATTCCGCCTCGCGGCCGCCAGCGAGGATCCGGATGCCGCCATCGAGCGACGGGAACAGGACCTGCAGTCGCTCGAGCGTCAGGTGGAGGCCATTGGAAAGGATCTGATCGGGCGCAATGCGGAGCGCCAAGCCCTGATCCTCGAGCTGGAGGAGCGGGAGCGCGACGTTGCGGCCCTGGCGCTCGCGGGTCGGGAGCTCGCCCAACTGGTGGACGAGCAGACCCGAGTGTCCCAAGAGCTCCGTAAGCGGGAAGCGGAGGAGAAGCAGTCCCTGGAGCGGGAGATCGAACGGCTCTCCGAGCTCCTGCGCACCGCTTACGCCATGGGCCGCGCCGACGTCTTACGGCTCCTGCTCAACCAGGAGGACCCGGTCCGGGCGAGTCGGGTGCTTTCGTACTTTGCCTATTTCAATCGGGATCGGGTGGGTCGCATCCGGTCGGTGGAATCACGGGCCCAGCGACTTACCTTGCTTGCCAAGGACGCTGAGCGGGAGACCACCCGCCTGGCTGATCTGGGCGCCCGACAAGAGGCTACGCGGGTCCGCTTGGAAGCCGCGAAGGGAGAACGCGCCAAGGTCCTGGCCAGCCTGGAGGAAACCATCGCCAGACGCGAAGGGGACCTGACGCTGCTGCAACGCGACGCCGAGGATCTGCGTTTGCTGGTCGAGCATCTGCGGCAACGGGCCCAGATCCGCGCCGAGCTCGGGGTGCAGCGGGAGCCCTTCGCCCAACGTCGCGGCCACTTGAGCTGGCCCCTGCTAGAGGGTCGGCTGCGGGCCGGATTTGGGTCCGGCAAGGAGGGCTCGGAGCTCACCTTGGACGGGGTCCTGTTGGTCGCGCGCGAGGGGGAGGAGGTGCGAGCGGTCTACGATGGCCGAGTCGTCTATGCCGATTGGTTGAGGGGCTTCGGCATGCTGCTGGTGATCGACCACGGGGACGGCTACATGTCACTCTACGGCCACAATCAGGTCTTGCTTCTAGAAGTCGGCGAGTGGGTTGCGGCGGGTGAGGTGATCGCACTCAGCGGCAACAGCGGCGGGCGTGACGATCCGGTCCTTTACTTCGCAATTCGCCGTCATGGCGAGCCCCTAGACCCCGGGACCTGGTGCGGCTGACGCGATCCCGAACCACGGCCTCGCGCTGCTGTCCCAAGCTCAAGCCCGCTGTCCAGGCAGGCTTTGCGCCGCGGGCACATTGTTGGGGGTCCGAAATCTCGGTCCCAGTTTTCCATATCCCAAGCTGCCGAGCGGTGTTGAAACGTGCGATGCTTGCCGGAACCTGTTGGCTAAAGCAACGTCCCCTGGCCGGCAAGCCGCAACTGGCCCGGGCGCTGGACCCTCTACGACCGACCTGAAAGCTCTATATTGATCATGCATATTCGCGTCCAGCTACCGTTCTTCCTCGGCTTCTCACTCCTCGTCGGGGGAGCTGGCGGTGCCACCCTGACCGCTCGGGCGGAAGCTCCCGAGGATCTCCCCCTGGAGGAGTTGCGAACCTTCGCTGAGGTCTACGGACGCATCAAGAATGACTACGTGGAAGGGGTCCAGGACAAGACGCTCCTGGAGAGTGCCATCCGCGGCATGCTGGGCGGGTTGGATCCCCACTCCGACTACCTGGGCAAGGAGGAGTATCGGGACCTTCAGGTAGGTACCAGCGGGGAGTTCGGTGGCTTGGGGATCGAGGTCGGCATGGAGAACGGTTTCGTCAAGGTCATCGCGCCCATCGATGACACCCCGGCCCAGCGGGCCGGGCTCCAGGCCGGCGATGTGATCGTCCGCATCGACGACAAGCCGGTGAAGGGCATGAGCCTGAGCGAGGCGGTCAACCTGATGCGAGGCAAGCCGGGGAGCGAGATCCGGCTCACGGTCCTGCGCAGTGGCGACGGGCAACCCTTCTCGGTCACCCTGGAACGGGACCTGATCCACGTGGCCAGCGTCAAGAGCCGCACCCTCGAGCCGGGTTACGGTTACGTGCGCATCTCGAATTTTCAGGCGCGGACCACCGAGGACATGATTACCGCTATCGGCGACCTAAAGAAGGCAAACGACGAGGAGCTCAAGGGGCTGGTGCTGGACCTCAGGAACAACCCAGGCGGTGTCCTGAATGCGGCGGTGGGGGTCAGCGACGCCTTCATCACCGATGGGCTCATCGTATATACCCAAGGACGGCTCGCCGACTCGAAGCTCCAGTTCAGTGCCGGACCGGACGACGTGCTCGCCGGCGCCCCCATGGTGGTTCTGGTGAATCGCGGCAGCGCTTCGGCATCCGAGATCGTCGCCGGGGCCCTCCAAGACCACAAGCGGGCTCTGGTCATGGGGGCCAAGACCTTTGGTAAGGGCTCGGTTCAGACGATAGTCCCGATCGACGACTCCACCGCGCTCAAACTGACCACGGCCCGCTACTACACCCCCTCCGGCCGCTCGATCCAGGCCCAGGGCATAGTTCCGGACATCACGCTCGAGCGCGGCGAGTTCAAGCCGCTCCAAGAGCCCGAGGTGGACGCCCTGTCGGAGGCGGACCTGAACAACCACCTTGACTCACCCGGGCAAGACGGCAAGACCAAGGACGAGGACCGGGACAAGGGGCTGGCGGCGGAGGACCTGCAGTTGGCCGAGGCCCTGAACGTATTGAAAGGGCTTTACATCCTGGGTCGGGCCAAGGTCAATTGAAGGCCGAGTGGGAAAGTTCAGGGCAAGCCAGTGAGGCTTTAAGGAGGACGACAGAGCCATGCCGAGGGTTCTGATCCCCCTGGCCGCGGGCTTCGAGGAGCTCGAGGCCGTCACTGTCATCGATCTACTGCGGCGCGCGGAGATCGAGGTGATCACGGCTGGTCTCGAGCCGGGGGCGGTAACCGGCAGCCGGGGCACGGTCCTGATCCCCGACAGCACCCTAGACGCGGAGCAAGGGGGGCACTTCGATATGATTGTGCTCCCCGGCGGCATGCCGGGGGCAAAGCACCTCGACGCGGACCCGCGAGTGCACCACTTGCTGCGACTGCATCAGGCCGAGGGCCGCTTCGCCGCGGCGATTTGTGCCGCCCCCAAGATATTGGCCAAGGCAGGCCTCCTCGATGGCCGCTTCGCAACGGGCTACCCGGGGACCCTCGATGCGACGGAATTCCCCCAGGTGCGGCTCCTCGACGATCCCGTGGTCGTGGATGGCAAGGTAGTCACCTCCAGGGGGCCGGGTACCGCCATGGACTTCGCTCTGTGCCTGATCGAACTGCTGGCTGGGGCCGAGCGCCGCGACCGGGTCGAGGTCGCGCTCGTGCGGTCGGTTTGAGTCGGGTCGGCGCAGCCCTCTGACGGCCGTTCCCCCAGTCCTGTAATTGGCCGCCCCCGGGACGGCACTGGCCGAAGCATGTCCCCTCACCTCCTGAGCCTCGTCGTCATAGGTAGTGCCTTCACCCTCAGCGCGTCGGCCACGGCCTGGCTTGCGCGGCGCTCCCACGTAGGGCTACTGGACCACCCGAACGAACGCTCCCTGCACCACACCCCGGTACCCCGGAGTGGGGGCGTGGGCGTTCTGCTGGGACTCGCCCTACCCCTGCTCGCTCTCGCCCTCGTCCAAGGGATCGATCCCGCTCAGGTCCGGCTGGGTTTAGCGGCTGTCGTGGTCGCCGCAGTCTCCCTGTGGGACGATTTCGGGCATGTGTCGCGGCGCCTTCGCCTCCTGGCGCACGGCCTGGCCGCCTTGGTGCTCATAACTGGAGGATTGGTCTGGAGCCACCTCGATCTACCTGGGATAGACTGGACGTTTCCGACGGCCCTGGCCTTGGTCCTCACAGTGCTCTACGCGGTGTGGATGATCAACCTCTACAACTTTATGGACGGCATGGATGGTCTTGCGGGGGGCATGGGTCTGTTCGGCTTCGGCGCCTTGGCAGTCCTTGGCTGGCAGGGCGGCGAACCCTTCTTCAGCCTGGTTTCGGCCTGCACGGCCGCCGCCTGCGCTGGCTTCCTGACCAGCAACTTCCCCCCCGCCCGCATTTTCCTCGGCGACCTGGGGTCCTCGACCCTGGGTCTGTTGGCCGCCGGCCTGTCCCTCTGGGGCTACCGCAGGGGCCTATTCCCCCTATGGGTCGCCTGGCTCGCCTTCTCCCCCTTCATCGTCGACGCAACCTGGACGCTTCTCCGTCGACTCGCCCGGGGGGAGCGGATTTGGGAGCCTCATCGCAGCCACCACTACCAGCGTCTGGTGCTTGCCGGCTGGGGGCACCGTAAGACGTTGCTGCGCGCCTACGTGGTGATGGGTGCCGCCGCCGGCTGCGCGGTGGCCGCACCGGCCTTGCCGGCGCGGGATCAGTGGGCCTTGATCCTGGGCTGGGCCATGATCTATGCCCTGATCGGCTTCCGGGTCCAACTCGCTGAACGACAGGCGGTGCCGAGACAGCCATGAGCCCACTCTTCGACCGGCTGCGCTCCCGAACGGCCGCCTTTGCCCATGACCTGCTCGTGGTGCCTGTTGCCTGGTATGCCGCCTATTGGCTGCGCTTCAACCTGGGTGCCATACCGCCGGAATTCCTGGACGCGGCCCTGGATGCCCTGCCCTGGGTGGTTCTGATCCAGGGTTCCGTCTATTGGTTCTTCGGCCTCTATCGCGGGGTCTGGCGTTTCGCGTCACTCCCCGATCTGGTGCGCATCACCAGCGCGGCCCTGGCGGGGACGGCCCTGGTGGTCCTGGCGCTCTTCATCGTCAACCGATCCCTCCTAATCCCGCGCTCGGTGCCTGTCCTGTTCTTTGGTCTCCAGGTCATCCTGCTCGCTGGACCCCGACTGCTCTATCGCTGGCACAAGGACCACCGGCTCAACCTGCGCGCCGGCCAGCGGGTCCTGATCGTGGGAGCCGGTCGCGCCGGCGAGATGCTCGCCCGCGACATGCTGCGGGACCCCCAACGGGCCTACTATCCGGCGGGATTCGTGGACGACAAGCCGCGCCGTCAGGGGGGCGAGGTCCATGGGGTGCCGGTCTTAGGTTCCACCGACCAACTTCCCAAGCTGGTGGCGGAGCGGGGCATCGACCTGGTGCTGCTGGCGGTGCCGAGTGCCGGGGCCCGGGAGATGCAGCGCCTGGTCGGGCTCTGCGAGCGGGCGGGACGGCCCTTCCGTACCGTTCCTGAGCTCGGCAACCTGATGGCGGGCCAGGTCACGGTCAGCCAACTACGCCCGGTCTCCATTGAGGACCTTCTGGGGCGAGACCCCATCACCCTGGACTGGGACGGGATCCGTGGGGGGCTCGCCGGGAGGGATGTGCTCGTGACCGGCGCCGGGGGCTCCATCGGCTCCGAGTTGGTGCGGCAGATCGCAGCGGCCGGACCCCGGCGGCTAATCCTGGCAGACAACGGGGAGTTCAATCTCTATCAAATCGAGTTGGACCTGATGGAGAGGGATTCCGGTCTGCGTTTCTCCAGGCACCTCCTTGACGTCACCGATTCCCCCGCCGTTGCCGCCCTGTTCCGTGACGAGCGTCCCGGCATCGTGTTCCACGCCGCGGCATACAAGCACGTCCCCATGTTGGAGGATCAGGTGCGCGCCGCGGTGCGTAACAATGTCCTGGGCACCCAGATCGTCGCCGAGGCCGCCGCTGCCTGGTCCTGCGAGCGCTTCGTGCTGATCTCCACCGACAAGGCGGTGCACCCGGCGAATGTCATGGGCGCCACCAAGCGGGTGGCGGAGGCCCTCTGCCAGTCCCTTGATCGGGTCTCCGCGACCCGTTACATCGTGGTGCGGTTCGGTAACGTGTTGGGCTCCGCCGGGAGTGTGGTGCCGCTGTTTCGGCGCCAGATCGAGCGCGGCGGACCCGTGACCGTAACCCATCCGGACATCGAGCGATTCTTCATGACCATCCCGGAGGCCTGTCAGCTCATCATGCAGGCGGCCGTCATCGGAGAAGGGGGGGAGATCTTCGTGCTCGACATGGGTGAGCCGGTGAAGATCAGCTATCTGGCGGAGCAGATGATCCGCCTTTCCGGCCGGGAGCCGGGGCAAGACATTCCCATCGAGTACATCGGCCTGCGCCCCGGGGAGAAGCTCTACGAGGAGTTGTTCTACGATTCCGAGGATCTCATCGCCACCGATCACCCGAAGATTCGGGTGGCTCGCGGGTCAGACCCCTTGGTTGAGCTGGCAACGGCGAATCGCCTGGCGGTCCTGGCTCGCGCGTGCGACGTCCAGAATAGCGATGCCATCCTCTCGGCGCTCGCGGAGCTGGTCCCGGGCTGGGGTCGGGTTCCCCTGGGTCCGGTGCTTCTGGGCCCGATGGCGGTCGCCGCCGATCTCGATTCGCTGCCCTCCCAGGGCGCCAATGCCGGGGCCTGAGCCATGTCCTACACCCAAAACGACGCTGCCATCCTCGAGGATGTTCCCCCCCTGGTGGGAACCCGCGATGATCCCCTGTCCGAGGGGCTTACCCTCTCGTTGGAGGAGGCGGTCCCAGCGGATATCGACTCGGCGCCAGCGCCGGCCACCACCCTCGGGAGCTCCGACACCCGTGCCAACGGGGCCCTGCCGCTGACGCCCGTGGCCCGAATCCTGAGTGCCCTCCTAGAGCGCGGCAAGCTCACGGCCGGAGACCTGGGCCGCGCCCGCCGTCTGGCCGATGACGCGGGGGAGCCACTGGTGCGCATGCTGGTGCGACTCGGCCTGGTCTCCGAGCGGGACATGGCCCAGGCCATGGCGGAGGTGCTGGACCTGCCGCTGGCGGATCCCGCCCTCTTCCCCAGCGAGCCGGTGGCTGAGGGGTTATTCTCCCTGCGCTTCCTCAAGGACGCCCGGGTACTCCCGCTGGCGGAGGAGGAGGACAGCATCCGGGTCGCCGTCGCCGATGCGGCGGACCCCTTCGTGTTGCAGGCCATAGCGGACGCGGCGGGCAAACCCGCCCAGGCCCAGGTCGCCCTGCCGTCCGAGATCGAGGCCGCCCTGACACGCCTCTACGACAAACCGACCGAGGACCAGGCGGACGCGGAGCCTGAGCTCGGGGAATTCGACGAGGAGGACATCGAGCACCTGAAGGATCTCGCCAGCGAGGCACCCGTGATCCGGATGGTCAACCACCTGATCCAGAAGGCGGTGGAGTCCCGCGCCTCGGACATCCACATCGAGCCCTTCGCCGACGAGCTCAAGGTCCGCTACCGGGTGGACGGTATCCTCAAGGAGGTGGACGCCCCGCCGGTACGCTCTACCGCCGCGGTGATCTCTCGGGTCAAGATCATGGCCAAGCTCAACATCGCCGAGCGGCGGCTGCCCCAGGACGGGCGCATCCCCATCCGCGTCCAGGGCAAGGAGCTCGACCTGCGCGTCTCCACGGTCCCCACCATGTTCGGGGAGAGCGTGGTCATGCGCCTGCTGGACAAGGAGAGCGTGCGCTTCGACTTCGACGCCCTGGGCTTCGACGGCGCCCCACGGGAGCGCATGCTGATGATCCTGGAGCAGCCCTACGGCATCTTCTTGGTGACCGGGCCCACGGGCTCCGGCAAGAGCACCACCCTCTACACGGCCCTGTCGCGGCTCAACACCCAGGAGCGCAAGATCATCACCGTGGAGGACCCGGTGGAGTATCAGCTCCCGGGGATCAACCAGATCCAGGTCAAGTCGGCCATCGGCATGACCTTCGCCGGCGCCTTGCGGGCCATCGTCCGGCAGGACCCCGACATCATCATGGTGGGTGAGATGCGCGACCTGGAGACCGCCCGTATTGCCGTCCAGTCCGCCCTCACTGGCCACGTCGTGCTCTCCACCCTGCACACCAACGATGCTTCGAGCGGCGTCACCCGATTGCTGGACATGGGGGTGGAGGACTACCTGCTCACCTCCACCGTCAACGGCATTCTTGCCCAGCGCCTGGTCCGCCGCCTCTGCCCCCACTGTCGGGAGCCCTACAGCCCCTTGCCGGGGCTGGCGGCGCGCTTCGAACGGCTGGGCCATCAGTCAGAATCCATCACCCTGTACCGCCCGGTGGGCTGTGAGCACTGCAACGCGACCGGCTACCGTGGCCGGCTGGTAATCTCCGAGGTGCTCCTGATGACCGATCCGATCCGCAAGCTGGTCCTCGGACACGCGACCGCCACCGAGATTCAGCGGGTGGCGATGCACGAGGGCATGGCGACCATGTACGAGGATGGTCTGCGCAAGGCCCTCGACGGTCGGACCACGATCGAGGAAGTGCTCCGGGTGGCGGAGGACGACTGACCTTGCCCAAGTACCTTTACAAGGCGGTCAAGCTCGACGGCGAGCCGGTCGAGGGGGAATTGGAGGCCCCGGACGAGGCGGCGGTGGTCCGCCACCTCCAGGCCGAGGGGCTGATCCCTTTGGAAACGCGCTCGGCAGGGGGCTTAAGGGCCCGTTTTGCGCGGACCCGCCGGCGGCGGCTGAGCCAAAAGGAGATCGGTATCCTCACCCGGGAGCTGGCCACCCTCATCGAGGCGGGTATGACCCTGGACCGCTCCCTGCAGATCCTGATCGATCTCAGCGACGCCGAGCACCTGTTACGGGTGCTCTCGGACCTTCAGGAACGGGTACGCGGAGGTGCGACCTTCTCCAGCGCCCTGGAGGCCCAGGACGGTCAGTTCCAGCGGCTCTACATCAACATGGTGCGCGCCGGTGAGGCCAGCGGTGCCCTGGACCAGGTCCTGGACCGGCTGGCGGATTATATGGAACGGGTCGCGGAGCTGCGCCAGACGGTGACCTCGGCCCTGGTCTATCCATCGATCCTGTTGTTCGTCGCCGGGCTCTCGGTGATTCTGCTCCTGGTCTTCGTGGTGCCGCAATTCACCGTCTTGTTCCAGGACATGGGCGCGGCGCTCCCCCTGCCGACCCAGATCGTAGTGGCCGCGGGGGACCTGTTCCGCAACTACTGGTGGGCCATGCTAGTCGTCCTGGCGGTGATCGCAGTCATCCTGGAGCGCTGGCTGCAGGACGAGCAGGTGCGCACCCGACTCGATCATCGGATCCTTGAGCTTCCGCTGTTCGGCGATCTGGTCTGGAAGATGGAAACGTCGCGGCTCTGTCATACCCTTGCCGCTCTGCTCAAGAACGGGTTGCCACTGCTCAACGCCCTCAACTTGGCGAAGGAGGTGGTGTCCAACCGCAAGATTGCGCGCCTCCTGGACGAGGCGAGCGACGACCTCAAGCACGGACGCGGCCTCGCCGGACCCCTGGCGCGGCTGGAGGCCCTGCCGGACCTAGCGCTCCAGATGATTCGTGTGGGCGAGGAATCGGGGGCGCTGGATGGGATGCTCGCCAAGGTGGCGGGCATCTACGAGCGGGAGACCCGAAACAGCGTCCAGAGTATGCTGACCCTGCTCGAGCCCGTGCTGATCATTGGACTTGGCGTCATCGTCGCCGGCATCATCATCTCGATCTTGATGGCGATCCTGGGGGCCAACGAGTTGGTGTTTTGAAGAAGGGCCAAGGGCCGAGGATCGCCCGTTGCGCCTTGGTCCTTGGCCCTTGGCCCTCGTAGAATGTCGTACGCCGCCACCGGCGAGGAGTTGTCCCCATGTACCCATCCCATCCCAGCCGAATCGCCGGCTTCACCCTGGTGGAGCTGCTGGTCGTACTCGCCATCCTCGGCCTGCTTGCCGGCCTGGTCGGGCCCCAGGTCATGAAATTTCTCGGCAGCTCCAAGACCAAGACCGCCGCCCTCCAGATCGAGAACCTGTCCAGCACCCTCGACCTCTACCGTTTGGAGATCGGTCGCTACCCGACCAACGAGGAGGGGCTTGAGGCCTTGGTGTCCCGGCCTTCCGACGCCCCCAACTGGAACGGTCCCTATTTGAAGAACGCCCAGGTCCCAAAGGACCCGTGGGGCTTCGAGTACCAGTACCGCTACCCGGGCGAGCATGGGGGCGTCGACATCTGGACGCTCGGCGCGGACAACCGGGAAGGGGGCGAAGGGGAGAATGTGGACGTCAAGAGCTGGGAGTAGGAGGCCAAGATCGACGGTTCCAGGGCGAGGCGGAGAGCCCTGACGGGTCAGGAGCGGCGGCGCCAGGGCTTCACCCTGGTTGAGCTGCTGGTGGTGCTCGCCATCGCGGCCTTGGTATTGACCGCGGTCCCCCCCCTCATCTCGGCGGCGCTTCCCGGCGTCGAGCTCAAAGCAGCGGCCCGCCGCACCCTCTCCTCGTTGCGCCTCGCCCGCGAAACGGCGATTCGTTCGGGGGCGGACGCGGTACTCCTGGTGGATGTGGAGGGGCGCCGCCTGGAGCTGCCGGGCTTTCGCTCCATCGCGCTGCCCCAGCGCATCGACCTCCAACTGGAGGCCGCGCGGGGTGAGATGCTAGACGAGCAGCGGGGGGCCATTCGCTTCTTCCCGGACGGGAGCTCCACCGGCGGGCGAATCATCCTGGCCCGCGGTGAGGGGCGCGAGCAACGGGGTTACCAGGTGGGGGTCACCTGGCTCACCGGACGGGTCCGCATGGCCCCCTGGGAGGCGGAGTGACGGCCACCGCCCCGGGTCCCCGCCGCGAGCGCGGCTTCTCCCTCATCGAGGTCCTGGTCGCCTTTGCGATCC
>JBGSUY010000124.1:0-4729 GCA_041753195.1 Chromatiaceae bacterium | reverse complement strand
CGCGAGCCGGCGGGTGACCAGGGGGACACCCAAGGCAGCGCAGACCGCTTGGCAGTGTTCGGCCCAGCGGGGTGAGTCGGGGTGCAGTCCATGGTCCAGATGCACGGCGGCGAGGGGTGCGGGGAGTGACGCGCGCGCCGCCGCGGCGGCGCGGAGTAGGCAGGCGGAATCAAGTCCGCCGCTGAAGGCGACCCACAGACGAGGCGACCCGGAGAAGGGTGCGAGGACCCGGACCAGGTGCTCGGGATCGAAGGCGCGCATGGGGCTAACGGTCGCCGCACCGCCCCGGCTCGTCGCCCCATGGAGGGGCGAACCCCTGGGGGCTACTCCTTGAACTTGCCGTAGCCCATCAGCCGCTTGTGACGCTCGGCCACCAGGGTGTCGACATCCATCGGCTGGAGGATGTCCAACTGCTCGAGCAGGGCGGCCTTGACGGCGGCGGCGGTCGCGTCCGGGTTCCGGTGGGC
Organism: Chromatiaceae bacterium; assembly: GCA_041753195.1. GTDB lineage: Bacteria > Pseudomonadota > Gammaproteobacteria > Chromatiales > Chromatiaceae > Thiodictyon. Next base: position 4,262 of record JBGSUY010000124.1, on the reverse strand, counting down.
ACCCCCCAGGGGCTCGGGGATGACGATGTCCACCAGCCCCTGCTCCCTGAGCTTGTCCGAGGTGATGGCCATGGCCTCCGCCGCGAGTTGGGCCTTGTCCGCGCTCTTCCACAGAATGGACGCGCAACCCTCCGGGGAGATGACCGAGTAGGTGCTGTATTGCAGCATCAGAGTCCGGTCCCCGACCCCGATGGCCAGGGCCCCTCCGGAGCCCCCCTCCCCCACCACCGTGCACAGGATGGGGGTACGCAGGCGCGCCATGACCCTCAGGTTCCGTGCGATGGCCTCACTCTGACCCCGCTCCTCGGCCCCGACGCCGGGATAGGCCCCCGGGGTGTCGATGAAGGTGACGATGGGCAGTCGGAAGCGCTCCGCCATCTCCATCAGCCGCAGGGCCTTACGATAACCCTCCGGGCGGGGCATACCGAAGTTGCGCAGGATCTTCTCCTTGGTATCTCGACCCTTTTGGTGGCCGATAATCACCAGGGGACGCCCGTCCAAGCGGGCGAGACCGCCGATGATGGCGGGATCGTCCGCGTAGGCCCGGTCCCCGTGAAGCTCATGGAACTCGTCGCAGATCCGGCGCGTATAGTCCAGCAGATAGGGTCGCTGGGGATGCCGGGAAAGCTGGGAGATCTGCCAGGGGGTCAGCCCGGCGAAGATGGACTCGGTCAGCGCCAGGCTCTTCTTCTGGAGGCGCTCGATCTCCTCCTGAATGTTGATCTTGTTGTCATGACCCACCAGGCGCAGCTCGTCGATCTTGGCCTCGAGCTCCGCGATGGGCTGTTCGAAATCGAGAAAGTTCAGGTCCATAAGGGCGGCATCATAATCGAAACCAGAGGGCCCCCGATAGGCGGGACCAGGGGTTGCGCCGCCGCCAGGGCTGAGCACAATAGAGGAAAACGGCCAGATTGAGGACCTCCATTCATGCACCACCCCCACAGACCCGGGTCCGCCGCCGCGACCTTTCTGGGCCTGCTCCCCGCCCTGCTGCTTGGGCTCATGCTCGCACCGGGGCAGGCCCACGCCTTCAAGTGCCTGCCGATCTATGGAAACTGGTGTGGGCCCGGCCACCCGACGGCGGCGGCCCTGCCACCGGTCGATGCCTATGATGCGGCCTGCATGCGCCACGATCTGTGCACCGCCGCGGGCCCCGAGACCCTGTGCGACCGGGCCTTCGTGGGCGAGCTGAACCAGCTCGCGGCCCAGACCGGCTACCTTCCCCGCCCACTGCAGTGGGCGGAGTATGTGATCCGGCTCAAGTCCGGCGGGTGGTGGGGTGGCATGCCGATGCCAACCCCCTGGGACGGCATGGGCCTCCTGTCGAGCGTCGTGTCGCCCTGCTGGTGAGGCTCAGCGCCAGTCGAGCAACATCCACAGGCGCTCGGCGGCCTGGGCAGCGAACGCCAGGGCCTGCTTGAGGGGTTCGGGGGACCAGTCCAGTTCCCGCTCCAGACCAGGGCGCCAATCACCCGAAGGCGCCAGCCAGGCGACCAGAGCGACCGCCGCCGCCATCGCCAGGCTGCTCGCCGGATCCCTGAAGCTCCAGGGCTTGAGGGCCGTTCCGAAGGACCGCCTGACCCTGGCACCGAGCAGGTCCACACCGACGGCCTCGTCCAGCACCAGGTGGACGAGATAACCGATCCCCACCATCAGCCCGCCCACCCAAGCGGCCTGTGCCGCCTGCCCGAACAGCCAATGGAGGAGGTTCACGGCCGCCAGGGCCGTGAAGACAGCCGCCAGCAGCGAGTGCCAGATGCCCCGGTGGACGGTGAGGCGGGCGAAGGCCTCGCAGAGCAGGACGCGCACGGCCAGAAAGGAACCGATCCAAATCAGCCCGAGATTCAAGGGGCTGTCACGCCCGATCAGGGGCAGGGTCCAGGCGAAGGCGAGGGCTGCGCCGAGGACGCCGAAGAAGGCCCGCACGGGCGCCGAGCCGTCCGCATCGATGTCGGGCAGGAGGCTTCCCAGGACCCCCAGGCCGAATAGCATCAGGGTCTGACTCTCTGTCGCCAGACCGGAGCCATGGAGGACCAGGACCGCACCACCACTGACAAGGATGCCACCGTAGAGGTGGGTCTGGAAGTTGGCCATCGAGGGGATTCAGGGAGGGCGGGGTTCCGCGGCACTGGATGGCCCCCAGGGTAGGCGCTGGGTGGCTCAAGACCTGAGCCCGCGCCCGCGGCGCCTCAGCCGCCCCAGCCAGGCAGGGCGAGGTCGTTCAGCAGGGATCGCAGCTCGTGGCGCGCGGCCACGTGGGACAGGGTTAGCTTGGGACCCTCGTCGATGTCCTTGAGGTCCACCAGGGTCAGACCCTTGGGGAACAGCTCCCGGTAGATGACCCCCTCGGACAGCCCGCGCACATAGCGGAAGGCCAACCGTTTCTGCAGGGTCTTCAGCGCCAGGTCCATGCGCTCTCTGTTCTTGGAGTGGGTCGGGGAGATGCGGTTGCGCAGCACCACCCAATCGAGCCCCGGCAGCCCGGAGCCGGCCCGCAGCTTGCGGCTCTCCCAGACCGCCTCCGCGTAGAAGCTGAGCTTGCTCACCGCATAGGTATCGGGGTCCACCTGGGCCAGGAGGTCCAGGTCCACGAAGCTGTCGTTCAAGGGGGTCAGCAGCGTGTTCGCCACCGCGTGGGCGAGGTGGGCGAGGTGGGTGTTGCCGCCAGGGCAGTCGATGACGATGAAGGCATTGTCGCGGGCCAGACGTTCGAGCAGACCGTGGAGCCGCTCCTCGTCCTCCAGCTCCCGCTCCTTGGTGTCCTGGCGGGTGGAGGGCGGCAGGACGACATATTCCGGGAGCTTCCAGCCGAGTCCCCGGCGCTCCGCAAAGGCGGCCCGATTCTCCAGGTACCGGCTTACGGATCGCTGTCTGGAGTCCAGGTCAACCACGGCCACGTCCTGGCCCTGCTTCTGGAGGCTGACGACCAGGTGCATGGCCGTCGTCGACTTGCCGGTGCCCCCCTTCTCGTTCCCCACGACCAGGATGTGGGTGTCATAGCGCTGGATGGATCGCACCGTCTATCCTCTTCCTTACCGTGTAAGTCGCGCCGGGAGCGCGCTCCAATTCTCCCTCTCCCGCTGGGAGAGGGCGGGGTGAGGGAACGGCCATCGCGCCCGCCACTTTCATGTTCTGAGGTGACGCCGGCGCGATGGTCGTTAGCCCCGCTCTGAATCGGATCCAGGGCGCATGGGGCCTCAGCGCACGGCCTCCGGGTCCAGCTCGAACATGGGGCGGCTTTCGGGACCCACCGCGTGGAGGGCGGGGTTCAGGGAGCGCATGCTCAAGGTTGGTTTGACCTTCAGGGAGAGGAGCGAGGGGTCCAGGTACTTCTTGAGCAGGCGCCGCGCTTGGCCGGAGTTGCGCATGCCGCGCAGTGAGCGGACCTTGACGAGGGCGGCCTGGGTCGGTTGGGTGCCGCCGTTGCGCCGGTAGTTGTTGATCACCGCCTCCGTGTAATCGAGGGTCTCCCTGAAGGTGACGTTGCTGTTGGTGCGGTCCACCACCCCCTCCCCCGCGTTGTAGGCCATGATGACCCGGCCGTAGTCATTGTCGTATTTCTGCAGCAGGCGTTTGAGATGGCGGGTGCCCGTCCTCAAGTTTGTCTTGGGGTCGAACAGGGCCGAGGCGGAGCTGACGCCGTAGTCCCCCGCGGTAGCAGGCATCACCTGCATGAGCCCAACGGCGCCCACCGGGGAGACCGCCTGAGGGTTGTAATTAGACTCGGCGGCGACCACCGCCTGGACCAAGGCACGCTCCACACCATACTGCTTGGCGACCTCCGTGATCATCGCCTGCACCTGGGCGTGGCTGGGCCGGCCGCCCCCGGGGGGACTTGGGAGGGAGCGCCTGGCGGCCTTATCGGGCTCCGCCGCGGTCCCCAATTCCACCTTGAGCGAGCCGCCATTGGCCTTGGGATCGGTCCCGGCGGGGGCCGATTCCCCCGCGGCGGCGATCCCGGCATCCAGCAGGGGCAGCAGGAACAGGGTCCAAAGGAGGGGTATGGCTTTGGGTCGTGTCATGGGTCCGCCGAGCCTCCGCTTGTTCACTTGATCCGCCGGTGACGGCAGAGTCCCCCCGGGGCTGGCCCCCAGGGCTCGGGTTCGGCCCGGCGTCCTGGGGCTTGGGTCGCGATCAAACGCTAGTCCGGCGCCGATTTCAAGCCCGGGACCGGGGTCCCCGTCGCCGCCCCCGCAGCAGGGGCTCGATCAGGTCGGCGGCCCCCTCGATTCCGCTGGGCTCCACCGGCCTGGGTCGGCCCG
>JBGSUY010000123.1:0-14781 GCA_041753195.1 Chromatiaceae bacterium | reverse complement strand
TCGGGCTGGCCTCCGGTCTCCTCGCCGGGTCCCTCGGCGCCCTGGGCTACGCCCTCTCCTGCACCGAGCTCTCACCGGCCTTCGTCGCCGTTTGGTACAGCCTGGGCATCGCCTCGACCGGCGCCCTCGGCGCCGCCCTGGGTCCTCGGATGCTGCGCTGGTGACGGCGACGATACATCGAGGAGCACCGGTCTCGCTTTGCGGTTGGGCGCTCGCTTGAAGCCGGACAGGGCTCCTTCCAGGGGCGGGCTTCAACTCCCACTGGGCGTCGCCTCCAATGTCCCAGAAGCTGCCGCTCACCCTCCGCCCGTTGAATGGCAGCTCAACGCGCTTTGCTGCCGTTCGCGATCAACCCTCTGGGCGGCTCAGTTCGACCCAGAGCCTTGAGATGCGTTGGACGAACCAGTGGCAGCGGAGCCGCGCTCAGCAGACGCCAACCCGTACCCCGTCGCTCCTTACCGGAGCAAGCAAAATCCGACCCTCGGTATTCTGGGCCTTCGGCGACCTGCTCCGCCGCACAACCGCTCGCGAGCGACACCACCACCGGCTTGATCTGGTTGGGTTGGTATCGTGCTGCGCTGTGCCGCCAGCCGTCGAACAGGTGTGTCGGCCAGGCGGAAGTAGCCAAGCGCGGGAGGGACCACGAAGTCCAAGGCACGTTATTGCACCGGACTCCTCGACGAGCACCGCAGATGAGGCCCCTCTCGGAGAAGAGAGTCTCTGAAGTGGTGGGGGCTAAGCTGAATGCGAGTGGGCGGCGCAGAGCCCACGGATTTGTCGTCATCAGAATCCGGAGAATCGTGGAGGCTCAGATGGACAGACGGGCGTTTACGCTGTGGATGCTTGGCAGCACGGTTGCCCTCGCGACTGCCACGAGGTCTGCTCATGCGGGCGGAGGTGGCGGTGGCGGCGGAGGTGGAAGTGGCGGGGGAAGCGGTGGTTCCTCTGGTGCCGCTGGCGCCTCCGACAGCGGGTTCGGCTTCAGTGCCGGCCCGGGCCCGAGTGCTGGTCCCGGCTCAGCTGCGGGTCCGAGCACCAGCCGGTCAACCGCCAGTCCAACTCGGGACCAAGACCCCGACCGAGATCGGGACAGAGACCGTGACAAGGACCGTGACAGAGACCGCGATCGCGATGGTTCCCTTAATCAGTGACCTAGGCGATCATCTCGCGACACCCGCGCGCACACTGAAGGCACCTCTAGCCGCAGAGCGGATGTCCATGCGAGACGGGAAACTGGCTCAGTGAAACTGTCGGCCACCCAGGTACAGTGTCCTACGCGATAGGGTCAGCATGGACGGTTGGCCGGTTTGGTACCAGGCAGCTGCCCCCAGAGATGAGTCGCCGAGAGCCGGGCCGCGTGCCCGGCCTTGAGGGAGCGCGCCGGGCGACAGATCTGATGGCCCGCGTTGGACTGAAAAGCAACGGGGCCCAAGGGCCCCGTTGCACGACGCTGCGGTAGAAGAGATCGGCCCCAGGCCGATCTTCGCCGTCGACCTTAGGCCATGGCCGGGTAGTCGGCGAGCCCGGGGTTGCCCGCGACGCCCTTGAGTTTGGGGGTGTTGAGCCGTTCGATCTTGACGGTCTTGACGTCCCGCAGATAGGTCGCCACCGTCTCCCAGATGGGTTCACCTGGGGCCTGGCTCCCGACCGTGGCCCAGCCGGCGACAACGTAGCTCTTGTCCGCCTCGATCTTGGTGCCGTCGTTGAGCTGCATGTCAGAGATGCGGTTACCGATGCTCTCCAGGGGATCGCAGACGTAGTCGAGACCGCCGACCCGCACCATGTCGCCGCCCTGCTGGACATAGGGGTCCGGATTGAAGAGATTGTCGCAGACGTCCTCCAGGATGGTCTTGATGTCCGCCCCCGTCATCTCCCGCCGGTAGGTCTCCGGATAGGTGATGCAGGTCTGGTCCATCACGTTGTCCAGGGTGATGGTCTGGCCGGGCAGTACGGTGGTTCCCCAGCGGAAGCCGGGTGACAGGCTGATCTGGGCGTCGTTCACCTTGATCAGGGCATCGCAGATCACCTGGTCGAAGGTGCCGTTGAAGTTGCCGCGGCGGAACAGGGTCTGCTCGGCCACCGCCAGCTTCTCCGTGAGCTGGCCCAGATAGGGGGCGCGGACCTCGCTGATGTACTTGACCATCTCGGCGTTGGGCTGGAGCAGGTTGGAGAAGACCGGGAGCAGGCGGTAGCGGAAATCGCGGAGCTTGCCGTCCTTCACGTCCAGGTCCATGACGCCCAGGAACTTGCCATTGGAGCCGGCGTTGGTGACCAGGGTCTTGCCGCTCGCGTTCTCCACCAGGGTGGGGGCCGGCATGCCGTCGTGGGTGTGGCCGCCGAAGATGACGTCGATCCCCGTCACCCGGGAGGCCATCTTGAGGTCCACGTCCATGCCGTTGTGGGAGATGACCACCACCAGGTCCGGCTTCTCCTGCTCGCGCGCCTGGTCGACGATCTCCTGCATGCGCCCGTCCTCGATCCCGAAGGTCCAGTCGGGGATGAAACGCGAGGGATTGGCGATGGGGGTGTAGGGGAAGGCCTGGCCGATCACGGCGACCTTGACGCCCCCCACCTCCTTGACGACATAGGGCTTGAAGGCGAGACCCGAGTCCTCGTTGAAGCCCGGAAAGTCCGCGAAGCGGTAGTCGAACAGGGCCTCGTCGCGCACCTTCACGTTCTGGGCCACGAAGTCGCCCTTGAAGGCACCGACGTTCTTGATGACCTCCTCGTCGAGATAGGTAAACTCCCAGTGACCCGTCATGACGTCCACGCCCAGCAGGTTGCAGGCGCCCACCATGTCCTGGCCCCGGGTCCAGTAGGCGGTGCCGGAGCCCTGCCAGGTGTCACCGCCGTCGAGGAGCAGGCTATTGCCGTCGCCCCGCTCGCCGCGGATGCGGTCCACCAGGGTCTTCAAGTGGGCGAAACCGCCAACGCTCCCGAACTTCTGCGCCGCCTCGTCGAAGTTGAGGAAGGTGAAGGCGTGGGCCTCGATGCCGCCGGGGGCAAGCCCGAAGTGCTTTAGGAAGGCGTCCCCAACCACGTGGGGTGCCTGCCCCAGGGCCTGCCCGATGCCGATGTTGACGTTGGGCTCGCGGAACCAGATGGGGTTGAGCTGGGCGTGGGTGTCGGTGATGTGCAGCAGCGTCACATTGCCGAACTTGGGTACCTCGTAAAGGTCGCTCGGCTGGCGCGCGGCGGCGAAGATGGACGAGGGCAGCATGCCGGCGGCACCGGCCAGACCCATAAGACGGATGAACTCACGACGGGAGAGGGACATTCGCACGATCCTCCTGCTTCTTCTGAAATGGGGATGACACCCCGGTGGTGGTGGCCCGCAAGTATGCCCGCGATCCAGGGCCGACCGCTATTGCGGGAAACGGCTCCGCCTTTTATGGTTTTCACCTAGACCCGGCCCCAGAGGCGGCCATGGCACCCCGACCCAATAGCCGCGAGGGCCGATGACCCGACCAACCTGGATCCCGCGGCCCAAGCCCCGGAGCCCTGGGCCCCCAGGGGGCGCTGCGGCCCCGGGTCCGATGTGCTGGAGCCTGCTCCTGCTCCTGGTCCTGTGGCTCCCCGTCGCCGCGGCGGATCGAGGTCCAGGCTCGACTGAGATCCGCATCGGGGTGCTCAGTCACCGGGGCGACGCCGCCACCGAGCGGATGTGGACGCCCACCGCGGACTACCTGACCGCGGCCCTACCGGACCACCGCTTCCGCGTCGTGCCCCTGGAATTCGCCGAGGTGGACCCGGCGGTGCGGCACGCCCAGGTCGACTTCGTGCTGGTCAACCCCGGGATTTACGTGAACCTGGAGGTGCGGCACCGGGTCTCCCGCATCGCCACCATGCGGAACCGGGTTGGGCTGGTGCGCAGCAATGTCTTCGGGGGCGTCATCTTCACCCGGGCGGACCGCGCCAAGCTGACCCGTCTCCAGGACCTCAAGGGGCGCTCGCTCCTCGCGGTCGATCGCGACTCCCTGGGCGGCTTCCAGATGGCCTGGGGCGAGCTCCTGGATCAGGGCGTGGACCCGGACCGGGACCTGGCGCGGCTCGATTTCGCCGGCACGCATGATGCAGTGGTCCTCGCCGTGGGGCGCGGCGACTACGACGTTGGCACCGTGCGCACCGACATCCTGGAGCAGATGGACGCCGAGGGGGCCATCCGTCTTTCTGACTACCGCGTCCTCAACCCTCAGGATGACCCGGAGTTTCCGTTCCTCCGCAGCACCCCCTTGTTCCCCGAGTGGCCCTTCAGCAAGCTACGGCACACGAGCAACATCCTGGCTCAGCGGGTGGCCATCGCCCTGCTCGAGATGCCGGTGGATCACGCCGCGACCCGTTCCGGCGGCTATGCCGGCTGGACCATCCCCCTGGACTACCAGCCGGTGCACGACCTGCTGCGGCGCCTGCACCTGCCCCCCTACGACCGTCCCACACCTTTTACCCTCAGCGAGGCGGTCGCCCGCTACTGGCTCGCGCTCCTGTTGGGCGGATTGAGTCTGGCGCTGATGGCGGTCCTCACCACCCTGGTCACCCGGCTCAACAAGCGGCTCGCCCGGGCCAAGGCGCGGTTGGAGCAGCGGCAGGAGCTGATCCTGAACTCCGTGGCGGAGGGCATCTACGGGGTCGACCTGGCCGGGCGCACCACCTTCGTCAATCGACCCCTCCTGGACCTAACGGGCTGGGACGCGGACGACCTGATCGGCGCGAATCAACACGCCATCCTGCACCACACCCATGCCGACGGCCGCCCCCATCCCGCCGAAGACTGCCCCGTCTATGCCACCTTCCGAGACAACCAGCCGCGCTTCGTGGAGGACGACGTCTTCTGGCGCAAGGACGGGACCAGCTTTCCGGTGGAATACAGCTCCACGCCCATCCGCGACGAGGGTGGCGCCACCGTCGGCTCCGTGGTGGTCTTTCGGGACGTCACCGAGCGCAAGGAGGCCGAGGAGCGCCTCCGGCGGCACCAGGCGGAGCTGGCACACGTGGCGCGTCTCAGTACCCTGGGGGAGATGGCCTCGGGGATCGCCCATGAGCTCAACCAGCCGCTGACCGCCATCAGCACCAACGCCCGGGCCTGCGTGCGCATGCTGGAGGCTGGTCCCGGCAAGACCGAGCAGTGCAGCGACGTCATGGAGCGCATCGCCTCCCAGGCAGAGCACGCGGGCGAGGTGATTCGGCAGATCCGTCGCTTTGTGCGCAAGGAGCCACCGGACATCCACCCCACCCCACTGCGGGCGATCTTCGAGACCGTGCTCGGGCTCCTGCGCCCCGAGGCCCGACGCTCCGCGGTGGACCTGGTGGTCGAGGGCCCCGCGGAGTCCCTCTGGGTCCTGGCCCAGGAGATCCAGATCGAGCAGGTCCTGCTCAACCTGACCCGGAACGCCGTCGAGGCCATGGCGGACGGCCCGGGGCCGCGCCGTCTGACGATCAGGACCCGCCCCCTGGCTGGCTCGCGCGTCGAGCTCGCGGTCTCGGATACGGGACCCGGGCTCCCACCCGAGATCCGCGAGCGCATCTTCCAGCCCTTCGTCACCACCAAGTCCCAAGGTCTCGGGCTCGGGCTCTCCATCAGCGCGGGCATCGTCGAGGCCCACGGCTCCGAGCTGATGGTGGACTCCGAGCCGGGGGCCGGGGCCTGTTTCCGTTTCACCCTTCCCGAGGTGCCGCCCCATGATCCAGACGACCGCTGAGCCTAGCGTCTACATCGTCGACGACGACCTGGAGGTCCGGGAGGCCATCGCACTCCTGATGAGATCGGTGGGAATCGAGGCCCTGGGCTTCGCCTCGGCCCACGCCTACCTGGATCAGTTTGACCCCGGCCGGCCCGGATGCCTGGTCCTGGACGTGCGCATGAAGGGCATGAGCGGCCTGGAGCTGCAAGAGCGCCTGTCCCGAGAGCCCATCCACCCGCCGATCATCATCATCACCGGCCACGGGGACGTCCCCATGGCGGTACGAGCGGTCAAGGCGGGGGCGGTGGACTTCATCGAGAAGCCCTTCAACGACCAGACCCTGTTGGACGCGATCCACCGTGCCTTCGACCTGGACGCGAGGAACCGTGGCCAGGCCTCGCGTCTGGCAGACATCCAGGAGCGGCTCGCCCGCCTCACCCCCCGGGAGCGCGAGATCCTGGACCAGGTCGTCGCGGGCAAGCGCAACAAGGTGATCGCCAGCGACCTGGGGATCAGTCAGTCCACCGTGGAGGCCCATCGGGCCAAGGTGATGGAAAAGATGGAGGCGAGCTCCCTCTCGGACCTCATGCGCATGTTGATCGTCGCCGAGCGAGGTGATAGCTAGCACCCATTCATCCCACATCTGCAACGCACTTCCCGCGGGGCACTAAGGATCTGGATTCAGGAACAGGTCGCCTCCTCTCGGGGAAAACCCCGAGATCCTTTCCCGCATTTCTGAATTGTTTGAAAACCGAGGGCGTCGCAGTATCTTCCCCGTCGTGCGCGGTGGGAGTCATCCCTCCGCCTCGGGCTGATCGGTGCTCCACCTAGGAACCGCGGGCAAGGATGAATGGCAGGCTCCCGGGGTGATTGGGCTGGGGCACCCCAGCCCGCGACATGGCTTCGCGGAGAGTCCAGGGAGACGGGCCTCAAGAGCCAGGTAAGCGGAGCTCCATGCTCGGGTCGAATCCGACCCAGCGGCAGTTCAGCCTCCGCCGACCGGGCGGCGGCGCCCTGAGCCTCGAAGTTCGGCTCGGGCCCGTGATAGCATGGGATGCACACGAGGAGTCTCGGTTCACCCGATGTTTAACAGCCCATAACAAAGGGTTTTGACCGCCGGGTTTGCCACGGGACAAGTTGGGGACAGGGTGCGCAGGCAGATTCGGTCCCGAGAGAGAAGAACGAGCGAGCAGGCTAGGAAGCAATTTCCTGACCTCTTGGTAACTACAGAAACGACCCCCTTAGGAGGTTTAAGTCATGAAGCGCTTTCGCCCTCACCGGTGCGGATTCCTTTCCCTTGCCCTCGGCACCCTGGTCATCGCGACGACCGCTTGGGCCGCCGATCCTCCCAAGATCGACCTGACCGGCGGCAATGCCGAGGCCGGCAAGAAGATCGCCATGGATCGAGCGAAGGGCAACTGCATCGCCTGCCACCTGATTCCCGGCGGCGAGAGCCCCGGGGCCATCGGACCCGCCCTGATCGCCATGCAGGCCCGTTACCCGAGCAAGGACGCGCTGGCCATCCAGATCTGGGACGCGACCGTCAAGGCCCCGGAGGCGGCCATGCCCCCCTTCGGACGCCACGAGATCCTGAGCAAGCAGGAGTTCGCGGACGTCGTTGAGTACATCTGGTCCCTTTAAGAAGATCACCACCAGAGGCATCACGTAAATGAACAAGACCTTTGCGACCCTTTCGGCGGTCGGCTTGGCCTGCGCCATCGCATCCCCTATGGCATTCGGAACCACCCCCGAGGAGGATCGGGAGATCTACAAGGGCTATTTCCTGAAGCGCTTCCCCAAAGTGCCTGTGGATGACTTCGTCAACGGCGCCTATTCGATTGACCCGGCAGGGCGGGAGAACTGGGAGGCGATCGAGGAATTCCCCCCCTACGAGGCGGCCATCGACAACGGCAAAACCCTCTGGGAGACCCCGTTCGCCAACGGCAAGACCTTCGCGGACTGCTTCCCCGATGGCCCGGCCATGGCCGGCAAGTACCCTTACTGGGACAAGGAGCGGGGCATGGTCATCACCCTGCCCCTGGCACTGAACGAGTGCCGCGAGGCCAACGGCGAGAAGCCCTACGGCTACATCAAGGGCCCCATGGCCGAGCTCGATGCCTATGTGGCCTTCGAGTCCCGGGGCCAGACCATCGACGTGAAGATCCCGGAGGATGATCCACGGGCGCTGGAGGCCTTCCAGAAGGGCAAGGAGTTTTATTTCACCCGTCGCGGCCAGTTCAATTTCTCCTGCGCCCACTGCCACATGGGCAACTCGGGCACGACGCTCCGCACCGAGATCCTGAGCCCGGCCTTTGGCCACACCACCCATTGGCCGGTCTACCGCTCCAAGTGGGGCGAGATCGGCACCCTGCACCGCCGCTACGAGGGCTGCAACAAGCAGGTCCGGGCCGCACCCTTCCCGCCCCAGGGTGAGGAATACCGCAACCTGGAGTATTTCATGACCTACATGGACAACGGGCTGACACGCAACGGGCCGGGCGCCCGCAAATAGGCGAAGGGACGAACCCCAGCCGCGTCATCGACCGAACGAACCCCGATCACCATCACCTGGAGTGCCGCGACCCTGGGGGCGCGGCGGCTCTTGGAGCACGCGAGGAGTAAACAACAGATGAAGATTCGTAGTCTTTCGGCGGCCGCCCTGGCCGCGGTCCTGATGGCCACCGTGCCCGTTACCAGTGTCTGGGCCGCGTACAGATCCGAGGCCGAACAGGCCATCGCGGAGGCCAAGGCCGTTCAGCAAAAGGCCGCCGCGGCAGGCATCGCCACCCAGGATACGGCCGCGCTGATCAAGGAGGCGGAAGGCCTCCTTCCGATGCGCGGCTATACCAAGGCCATTGAGCTCGCCAACAAGGCCAAGAAGCAGGATGAGTTCGCCCTCTCCCAGGCCGGAGCCGGCAAAGGCGAGGGTGCCGCAGCCCCGATCGACTCCGCCAAGAAGGCCGAGGCCGAAAAGGCCATCGCTGACGCGGAGGCCGCGCGCAAGAAGGCCGCTTCGGTGGCGGGTGAGTGGCGCGACACCAAGAAGATGATCAAGGAGGCCGAGGAGTTGGTGAAGACTGGCGAGTTCGCGGAGGCCATCAAGAAGGCGAACAAGGCCAAGCGCCAGGGCGAGCTCGGGTACGCGCAGGCCCTGAGCCAGAAGGGCGCCGATTTCCCCTCCTATGTGCTGCAAAAAGCCAAGTGAGCGTCGGGGCGGCCCGTCGAGCGGTCCCCGCAGCCACTGAATCCATCCGCCCTACCGAGGAGTCAAGAGTCATGAGATCGACCGCCATCCTTGCCATCGCCCTCGCCACCAGTCTGGCAGCGGCACCGGCCGTCTTCGCCGAGGACAACAAGATCGCCCCCATGATTGAGTCGGTGCAGGTCACGCACAACGGCCAACCGGTCACCATCCAGCGTGGCCACAACCCCGAGGCCCATCTGCCCGAGGCCTTTCAGAAGTCCGAGCGCGGCTGCCCGCCCTTCTGCGTCCAGCCCATGGTCATCGTGCCAGGGGTCGACACCATCGGCGAGTTGGAGATGCTCGATTATCTCAGCCGCTCGGCCCAGGGAGACGAGTCCATCCTGGTGGTGGACTCGCGCACGCCCGATTGGGTGATGCGCGGGACCATCCCAGGCTCCGTCAACGTCCCTTGGAACAAGATCAATATCGACACCGGCGGCACCTTCGAGACCCCCACCGAGGCCGAGGGCCTCAAGCACATCCTGGCGGACGAGTTTGGGGCGAAGCAGACGGCGGACGGCAAGTGGGACTTCAGCGGCGCCAAGACCCTGGTGCTCTACTGCAACGGCATCTGGTGCCCCCAGTCCAGCACCAACATCAAGACCCTGGTGGAGTATGGCTACCCGGTGTTTAAGATCAAATGGTACCGCGGCGGCATGCAGGACTGGGTGAGCGTCGGGCTCACCACCGTCAAGCCCTAAAGCGACACCCCACCCGGAGTACCGAGACAAGGCGCCGATCGGCGCCTTGTCCCTTTCCGGCCCCCTGCGAGTCGTCCCGCGCAGGCCAGATCCGGTATAAAATCCCGGCTCCGGCGCGGATGGCGGAATTGGTAGACGCCCTGGATTTAGGTTCCAGTGCCGCAAGGCGTGGGGGTTCGAGTCCCCCTCCGCGCACCAATTAGACTCACCCCGTCCTGCCCTACCCAAGCGGCTTACGCCGTGCCCCGTTTGGCGCCATGGCGGCTGCAGGCCATGATCGGGACACAGGGCTTCGCCGGTGCAACGCCCACGCGCCGCCCCGTCGTCCGACCCCTGAGGCACCGGCCTCGCCTGCCCAATCACCGCCATTTCGCAGCCTTGGGAAAAGTGGGAGGCCAGTCACGTTTCCGATGCGTGAATCGGACCCGCCGGCCCTTCGGATTGACCGCATTCGGGGAATGAGCGATCTTTTGCGCCCTAGCGACCGGGCTCGAGCAGCAATTTGGGACACGGCTGACTCGTGCGGCACTTGGCCCTCATGGTTACTTCTCGAGTCCCCTGATGCCCTATCAGCTAAGCCCGAGCCTGCGTCACACACGAATCGACCACGAGGGGGTCGTGCTGCTCCAAGAGGCCGGGGAGGTCTTGGTCCTCAATGACCTTGCCATGCGCATTGTCGAGCTCCTGGACGAACCCATTGAGCTTGAGCGGTTGCTGGATCGGCTCCAGGCGGAATACGCGACCGATCGAGCCACCTTGGAGCAGGACCTGGTCCCGTTCATTGAGGAGTTGACGGCAACCGGCGTCGTCGAGCCCCCTTGAGATGTCGTCCTACGCCGAGGTCATAGCGCGGGTCTGGAACGGCAGACACCTGTTCTCAGTCCTGCTGGAGCTGACCTACCGGTGCAACCTCGACTGCTTCTTCTGCTACAACGACCTGGGCCTGCGCGGGCGGCAGATGCGGCTGCCGGAGTATCGGCGCCTGTTCGCGGAGCTGCGCCGGCTGGGCACCCTGAACCTCACCCTCTCCGGTGGCGAGCCCCTCGCGCACCCGGACTTCTTCGCCATCGGGGCCCACGCCAGGGAACGCGGCTTCGTGGTCCGGATCAAGACCAACGGTCATGCCCTCGGGCCTCGGCTCGCCGGGCGCATCAAGACAGAGATCGATCCCTTTATCCTCGAGGTCAGCCTGCACGGCGCGCAGGCGTCGACCCACGACCGCCAGACCCGAGTCCCGGGCAGCTTCGAGCGGCTGTTACAGAATCTCGATGGGATGCGGGCGGTCAGTCTGCGCGTTCAGCTCAACAGCACCCTCACCGCCTGGAACGAAACGGAGATCGATCCGATGTTCGCGCTCGCGGACCGCCTGGGACTGCCCCTCCAGATGGATTCCAGGGTCACGCCGCGGGACGACGGCGACACGGATCCCCTGTCTATCGCCCCCAGCCCTGAGGGGATCCACCGGCTGATCCGACTCCAGCGCCAGCGCCTCGCCTCCGGGAACCAGGGCAGCCCCGCCTCTGTCGACCAGGCTGCAGCGACGGCGATCCGCAATCACTGCGGGGCGGGCACCTCGACCCTGACCATCGACCCCTACGGAAATGTCTATCCCTGCGTCCAGTGGCGCCGCAGCCTAGGCAATCTGTTCGAGCGGGACCTGACCGAGATCTGGCAGGGATCACCGGCGCTGGAAGAGGTGCGGGGGATCACGGAGGGCGTCGCGGAACGTATCCGCGCCCTGGGTCCCCAAGCGCGCCTTGCTGGGTTCTGCCCGGGCTTTGCCGAGCAGACCCAAGGCTCCGCGGTCTCCCTAGACCCCGTCACAGCCCAGCGCCTGCGCATCTACAGCTCACTGGAGCTCGCAGAGCGAAACGAAGCGAAGGGTCCTCCGAGGGACGCCAAACCCTGGACCTTCTCCGCCGAATGACCCGGGGGCTGTACCATCCCGATTGCCCCTACTTCAAACGCTAACGGAATGACCCAATGCACAAGGCCCCCCTGATCCTCCTGGCCCCCATCGCCTGGCTGCTGAGCATGCCAAGCCAGGCAGCGACTATCACGGTCAACACGACCACCGACCAGTGGAATACCGACGGCGACTGCTCCATCCGGGAGGCGCTGGATCGCATACGTTTAGGCTCCAATGGCCGGGGCTGCACCGCGGCGGGAACCTACGGGGTCAACGACACCATCAACATCCCCATCGGGACCTACACCCTCACGCTTGCCGGGACCGGCCGTGGCGCCGGAGATCTTGACGTCGAAAAGAACGTCACCCTTCAGGGAGGCGGAGGAAGCGCGAACGGGACCGTCATCGATGGGAGTGCTCTCGGCGGGGCACCGAGCGCAGACACGACGGTGATTGATGTCGCAACAGGGGTCACTGCCGTCTTCAATGACCTGCAGATTCAGGGCGGGAGGACCAGCGTCAACTATCGCGGCGCCGGGGTCCAAAACAACGGGATCCTCACCTTGAACCGCTGCACCGTGGTCAGCAATGCGGGCACCGCCTCTGCGGCCGGCGGGATTGGCAACAACTCAAACCTGACCATCAATTCAAGCTTCATCTCCGGATGCAGCAATCAAACGGCCACGGTAGGCTCGGGTGCGGACAACAACGGCGGTGCGGTGACGGTCCTGAACAGCACCTTCGGGGCTAACCTGGGCGCCGGACCGGGCCTCTTTCATTACAACGACGGTGCGTCTTCGATGAGCATCCGCTACAGCACCTTCGAGGCCAACACCCGGGCCTTTCACGCGGAGGCTGGGCCGGCAACGGCCGGCGGCAACGTCTTCAACGGGAGCTGCACCTTCAGTGCCGGCGGCAGCCTCGCAGACAACGGCTACAACACCGACTCCGGCACCGGCTGCGCCCTCGGTTCCACCACCAGCCAATCCAACACCACGGTCGCCCTCGCCCCCCTCGCCTTCAACGGCGGGACCACCCTGAACTACGCGATCGCCACCACCTCGGCGGCTTACAACCGCATCCCTTCCGGGACGCTCAACTGCGGCGGCTCGGTGCGCCTGGACCAACGGGGGGCGACCCGTCCATCGACCTCGGGTACCGACCCGCTCGGGTGCGACATCGGAGCCTTCGAGATCGACCCCAATTTCACCCTGGCCGCCGTGACCGCATTCCGGGCGGTTCAAACGGCGGCCGGCTCGGTGCTGGAGTGGGAGACGGACTCCGAGGTCGGCACCCTCGGCTTCCTGCTGGAGCGGCAAGGTCGAGGGGGCTGGGAGAGCGTCGACGCTGGGGTTGTCCCAGCCGCCGGCCCTGCCGGTGGCCGCTATCAGGTCCTCGACCCCGATGGCCTGGCAAGCAGCTACCGGGTTCGTGAGCTCGAGATCGGCGGAGAGCACGTTCACGGACCCTACGCCTCCATCGAGCACGCCACCGACTCAAGCCCCTTCGATATCAGCCAGGGCTATCGGGTGACTGCCCGGCCGCCGAACGCCGGCCTCGGTTATGACCCTGACGCCCGATCCTTCGGACCCGCCGGTGGCCTGCGACCCCCCCAATCCGTCGCCCAGGGGCAGCGGACTCTGGCCGCCCGGATCTCAACTGCTCCGAGCTCCCCCGCCCCGGCCACGCCGGCGGACCGAATCCAGATCGCGGTGGAACACGCTGGCCTCCATCGGATCTCGGCGGCGGAGATCGCCACGCAACTGGGGATGACCGAGCCCAAGGCCCGCCAGCTCGGCCGCGAAGGGCGCCTGCGACTCAGCCACCTGGGCGAACAAGTCCCCTGGCTCTGGTCCAACGGGTCTCTCGTTTTCTACGGGGAGCGCATCGATAGCCCCTTCACCCGCTACAACGTCTACTGGCTCGGCCAGGGTCGGGGACAGACGATGGGCATCTTACGGGGGGCCCAGGCGACCCCACAGGCGGCGCAGAGCGGTCCTCACCTGGCGCTGTTCGAGGAGGACCTGCTCCCCTACACCAGCATCGCCACCGAGATGGACAGCGACTACTGGTACTGGGCCGAGCTCATCGGCGGCGACGCGATGCTGGGCGAGCACGCCTTCGACCTGGTGACGCCGGGTGCCACGGGAACCGGCGAGGCCCGGTTGACCCTGGACCTGAACGGCGTCCTATTCCCCGGTTTCGGCAGCCAGTATGCACTGGAGGTGGCACTGAACGGGACCCCGCTCGGGACCCTCGAATGGGCGGGTCCAGGGCCGGTCACGCGGGATCTCACCGTCCCGGCCGGACTGATACGGGATGGGGCGAACCAGCTCAGGCTCAGGGCTCCGGTCCTGGTCGGGGAGTCTCCCCTGATCGTGGTCGACCGGATCGGGCTCCAATACGAGCGGGCCTTCCGGGCGGTCGAGGGGCGTTTGGAGTTAGACAACCCAGCCTTCGACGCCGTAACCGTGTCCGGCCTTCCAGACACCGATCTGCTGGTACTGGATATCGCCAACCCAAAGGATCCGCGCCGGCTCACCGGACTGCGGATCGAAACGGCGGCTGACGGGTATCGGGTCAGCTTCAGCGCAACTCCTGGCACCCGCTATCTGGTGACATCCAAGTCCAGCGCCCTGGCGCCGTCCTGGATCCGGGGCGTCGCCGGCGCGGCCTTGATGCCGTTGCAGGCCGAATATCTGGTCATTGCCCCGGAGCCGCTCCTGGAATCGGCCCAAGGCCTGGTCGCGCTGCGCCAGGCGGAGGGGCTGACAGCCGCGGCCGTATCCTTGGAGTCGGTCTACCAGCGGGTCAATCATGGGATCGCGAGTCCGCAGGCCCTCAAGTCCTATTTCAGGCAACTCTACGACCAGGGCGCCGGCCGCCTGCGCTATGCGGTCCTGGTCGGCGAAGGTAGCTTCGATTACCGCGATCTGCTGGGGAACGGCGACAGCCTGGTGCCGCCCTGGATGGCGGCAACGGAGCAGGGTCTGTTCGGGTCGGATCTCGGATACGGAGACCTGGACGGTTCCGGCCTGCCGAAGGTGGCGGTAGGCAGGATCCCGGTGGCGAACGCCGCGGAGCTGGATGCCTACGTCGCCAAGCTGAGGTCACGCGCGGCGCAGAGCACCGAGACCCTCCTCTGGGCGGCGGACAATCCGGACGCCGCCGGCGATTTTTCCGCCGATATGCGTGGGCTCGCGGACCTGGCACCGGATGGCGTGCCCGACGCGCGCATCGACCTTGGCC
>JBGSUY010000122.1:0-3279 GCA_041753195.1 Chromatiaceae bacterium | reverse complement strand
AGCCTGCGGACCAGATGCGCAGGGTCTCACCTTGCAGGCCGGTCTGGGCCACCGGCCAAGGGTCGAAGGCCCGTACCTGGCGCTCAATGGCCAAGGCCGGCTGGCTCCAGTCGATCCGGGCCTCCGCCTTTTCAAGCTTGTGGGCATAGGTTGCCGAGGCGCCGTCCTGGGGCTCGGGCACCAGGGAGCCGTCCGCGATTCCGGGCAGGGCCTCGATTAACGCCTGGGCCCCGAGCGATTCCAGCTTGTCGTGGAGGCTGCCCCCGGTCTCGCCGGCGTCGAGCTCCAGTCGGCGGCGCAAGTAGACCGGGCCGGTATCGAGTCCGGCCTCCATACGCATGATGCAGACCCCGCTGACCGGATCCCCCGCCAGGACCGCCCGCTGGATGGGGGCGGCCCCGCGCCAGCGGGGCAGCAGTGACGCGTGCACGTTGACGCAGCCGAGGGTTGGGGTCTCGAGGACCGAGACCGGCAGGATCAGCCCGTAGGCCACTACCACCATCAGGTCCGCGGACCAGTCGCGCAGCTCGGCCCAGGCCTGCGCATCCCGCTTGAGGGACAGGGGCTGACGCACGGGGATCCCCTGCTCCAGGGCCAACGCCTTGACCGGGCTTTGCTGCAGGTTGCGGCCGCGGCCCGCGGGGCGATCGGGCTGGGTGTAGACGGCGGCCAGATCGTATCCCGCGCCGATCAGGGCCTGGAGACAGGGGACCGCGAACTCGGGGGTTCCGGCGAAGACCAGGCGCAGGGGCTTCATGGGACGGCGCTGGCGGGGCGAGGCCGGGTCGGCGAGCGCCCCACTAGATGGCCTGGCGACGGTGCTCGGCAGGGGTCTGACCCTGGCGATGGTCCTTCTCCAGCTTGCGGCGGATGCGCTGGCGCTTGAGGGCGGAGACGTAGTCGACGAAGAGCTTCCCGTCCAGGTGATCGATCTCGTGCTGGACGCACACGGCGAGTAGCCCGTCGGTGTCCAGCTCGAAGGGCTGGCCGTTCCGATCCAGGGCCCGCACCCGCACCCGTTCGGCGCGGGTGACCGGCTCGTAGAAGCCGGGCACGGAGAGACAGCCCTCGTCCATCTGCTCCTCGCCAATGCGCTCGAGGATCTCGGGGTTGATCAGGCACAGGGGCGTGTCGTTGGCGTCCGATACGTCGATGGCCACGATCCGCAGGGGTATGTTGACCTGGATGGCCGCCAGGCCGATCCCCGGAGCGGCGTACATGGTCTCGAACATATCGTCCACGATACGTTGAATACGCGCGTCCACGCGCCCGACGGGCTGGGCTTTGTTGCGCAAACGGGGATCGGGAAATGTGAGGATGTCGAGCTTTGCCATGGCCGAAATTGATGGAGACTTGGGGTGATTCCCCCGAACGGGGCTCAGGGTGGCGACCGGACCCGCTTTTTTGGGGTCCCATGGGGCGCCGATGCGCCCGGTAGCCGTGCTTCTGCACCCTGCGCTACTATCCGAAGGATACTACACCCCCAAATGGGGCCGGGTGAATCCCGAATCGACCATTGCGGAGGACCCATGCGCGCCCCCTTCCCATCGAGCCCGACCCTCCCGATTCTGCTCCTTGCGACCCTGGCATTCTTCTCCCCTGGGACCCAGGCCGTCGCGCTCAAGGCGGACGCCCCGGACACCTACGTGGTGCAGCCGGGGGATACACTCTGGTCCATCGCCGGCCGTTTCCTTGAGGACCCTTGGCGTTGGCGCGAGGTGTGGCGTGGCAACGACCTCAGCAACCCGGACCGGATCTTCCCCGGGGACGTACTGCGGGTCTCCATGTGGAATGGCCAGCCGAGTATCGGGGTGGATGACGGGGATGGGCGGGAGTCCGGCGGCCGGAGCGGCATTCGGGTCGTGAAGCTCAGCCCCCGGGTGCGGGTGTCCGCCCTGAAGGAGCCCATACCCACGATCCCGATCGCGAGCGTCGCCCCCTTCATCACCCAGCCGTACGTGGCCGACACCGATGACGTCCGCCGCGCCCCCTATGTGGTGGGCTTCCCCGAGGAGCGTATCGTCGCGGGCGTCGGCGACTCGGTCTACGTGCGGCGAATCGATGACGCGACAAACCAGCGCTTCCAGATCCTGCGCCCCGGCGACACGCTGCGGGACCCGGAGACCAATGAGACCCTGGGCCACCTCGCGGTGTTCGTGGCCAGCGCGGAGCTCCAGCGGGTTGGCGACCCGGCCAAACTGCGGATCCTGCGCTCGGAGCGGGAGGCCTCAATCGGAGACCGGGTGATCCCCGCCGCACTCGAGGAGCCTTTGACCAACTTCTTCCCCCGCCCCGCCCCGGCCGGGATGCGGGGTCGAATCCTCTCGGTGCTGAACGGGGTCTCCCAGATCGGGCGGTTCGACGTGGTGGTGGTCAACAGGGGCACCAAGGACGGAGTCGAGCGTGGGGCCGTCTTCGAGGTCTATCAGGGCGGCGGCAAGGAGCGCGATCAGGTCCTGGCGGGGAGCTCCGACTTCAACTGGCGGGACGACAGCCCCCTATCCACCGACTTCTGGTATGGACCGAACGCCAAGATCTTCCGGTGGCGTAGCGACCCCTTTCCGCCCGCCGTCGAGGTGCGCTATCCCCGCACCAGTTATGTCAAGCCCTACGAGCGGTCCGGTGCCCTCATGGTCTTCCGCACCTTCGACCGCGTGAGCTTCGCCTTGGTCATGGAGGCCATACGCCCCATGCGGGTCGAAGACCGAATCGCCGCCCCGCGCTCCTAGGGGGGCGCCGGTCCGCGTGTCGGCCCTCGTCGGTCCCGGGTTCGAGTCTGATGTCGCCGATTGGCTCGCCCTGGTCACGGCTCCGGGGGTGGGCCCCCGAACCGCCCAGCGGCTGATCGCCCACTTCGGAGGCCCGGCCGCGGTTCGCCGGGCCTCGGCCCAGGCCCTGAAGGATCTCGGACTCAAGCCCGAGTCCATCGCCGCGTTGGTTTCCCCGGACCAGGGCGGGATCGACCGGGCCCTCGCCTGGGCCGCGCAGCCCCAGGCCCACATCCTCACCCGCTCGGACCCTCGTTATCCGCCGTTGCTGGGGGAGATCCCGGATGCCCCGGCGGTTCTCTTTGTACGCGGGGACCCCCTGGTACTCGCGGAGCCCCAGATCGCCATCGTGGGCAGCCGCAACCCCACGCCACAGGGCCAGCAGGTGACTCGAGAGCTGGCCGGTCGGCTTGCCGCCTTGGGGCTGGTCGTCACCAGCGGTCTCGCCGTAGGGGTGGACGGGGCGGCTCACCAAGGGGCCCTGGACGCGGGACGCACCATCGCCGTGCTC
>JBGSUY010000121.1:0-15353 GCA_041753195.1 Chromatiaceae bacterium | reverse complement strand
GAAGGCGGCGGCGGGCGAGGGCTGCCAATCGGGTCCAGTGGCCCGGGCCTGGCCCAAGACGGACAGCAAGAGGCAGGTGGCGATCGCGAGCGCGCGCCCCCGGTGAGGATCGGGTGATGACAAGTCGGGCATGGGGTCCCCCGGGCTTATGCTGGGAAGGCTGTCGGTGAATGGGCGCGGGCAGCCTGCCCGCGCCCGAAGCGCCCGGAGGCCCTACTTTCCGGTGACGACCTTACCGCCGGCGATCTTCCCGCAGGTGCCGGTGGGCACATAGATCCAGGCGCCGGGCTCATTGTCCTTCTTGGAGGTGCCGGCACAGGAGCTGGTGGCGGTGCCGCAGTCGTTCTTGCCCGCCTTGGCGATGCCGGCGCACTTCTCCATGCCTTCCTGGGCGGCGAGCGCGGATCCGGCCATTCCCAGGGTCAGGACCAGGGCGGCGGCGGATGCGACAAGCAGTTGACGTGAGCTCATTTCGGGTTTCCCTCAGTTGCAGATTTGGGTTGGTTGACGGACGGGGCTGGCCTGTCCGTAAACCTGAAGACCGGGCGGATGGCGCGTGACTGACGACCGTTGGTCGGCTGGTGGGTGATAGTTCGCCTGGGCCCTGGCCTCTCGCCGGTCTGCCCTTGTCGTCGTGTGCCGCGGCGGTCGCATCCGGGACCGGTAGGGCTGGCCCGTGCAATGCGGATTGATGTAATGAAGACCGATGTAACGAAGCGTTGAATCGCGTAACGAAAGATTCAGGTAGCGAGTCTGGATTCGGGTCCCCGTCCATCCGGTGACAGATGTCGAGATATCTGTTTTTTAGGTGAAAAATAGGCGAATGCCGGTGTTGGCACGGCGCCTGCCTTAGCTTCTGCAAGCGGCACTGACTCGCCGCCCGCTGAACCGAAGCAACCATCATCCATTTGGAGATTCGATCATGACCAAGCACGCCATCGCCTTCATCGCCGCTGCCGCCCTGTCTTCCGGCGCCTTCGCCGATTCCGTCTATCACGGTCTGGCCAATGGCAACCCAGACCTCGACAACGGTCAAGGCTTTCAGCCGGTCCTCGGGGTGCAGCCCGGGGTGGGAACCAGCTTCGATGTCTACCACGGTCTCGCCAAGGGTAACCCCGACCTGTTCCAGCGCCGCGAGTCCACGGGTAGCTCCGGTCCCCGGCCCGACATCTACCATGCGCTTGGGCGTAATCCGGACCTGAGCTACTGATGACCCAAGGAGGGACGCGCCGCGGGCCGGCCCCCGGCATACCGGGGTCATAGGCCGGCGGCCACCCCGCCAGGGTTCGCCCCAACCCGGCGCCGATGGTCTGAGACCAACGGCGCCTTCGCCGTTGGAAGGTGTGGCCTGCTGGCGCGGATAAGGGCGAACCCGGGCCTAGGCCGGGCTCGAGAAACCCGATCCTATCCTAGGGGTCAGATCCATCATGGCTCCGCTGAGGGGGTGGCAGATGAGCAAACACGGGATGACGAGGGCGGACCGGCGCCGCTTCATGGGGGGGCTGGTGGCCTGCACCGTGGGGGTCGGGTGGGGACGAGGTCTGCGCGCCCAGGGTGGGGAGGCCCTGCCCGAGCCCCCCGGGCCCGCGGCGGCCCTGAGGTCGGAGCTCGGTCCCCTGATCCCGGAGGTCCAGGCGCAGTTGGGGGTCCCCGGGCTGAGTCTGGTGTTGGCGGATCGCCACCGGGTCTTCTGGTGCGAGGGCTTCGGGGTGACGGACGCTGCGAAGGGCGAGGCAGTGACGCCCCATACCCGATTCCGGGCCGGGTCCCTCGCCAAGCCCCTCACGGCCGCGGCGACCTTGGGTCTGGCCGAGGCCGGCCGGCTGGACATCGATCGATCCCTCAGCGACCTGTTACCGGAGTTCCGAATCCGCACCCGGGGGGGCGCGGAGGACGTGCCAGTCACACCCCGGGCCATCCTCTGTCACCACGCCGGCCTGCCCACGGACCTGGCCAAGGGGATGTGGACGGATCGGTCGTTCGGCACCGTGCTGGAGGCGCTCCATGAGGAGTACCTGGCCTTCCCGCCCGGGCTGGTCTTCGCCTATTCCAACCTCGGCTACAGTCTGCTCGGGGTCCTGATCGAGCGGGCCTCCGGCGAGCCCTTCGCCGAGCATCTGGACCGACACATCCTCAAGCCCCTCGGGATGGGGCGTACCCGTTTTGCCGGCCGTCGCGCCGCCGATCCCGACCAGGCCGTGGGCCACCGGGACGGGGCGCCCCTCGAGCCCCTGCCCATCCGCGACCTGCCAGCCTGCGGCCTGGAGACTACCGCCGCCGACCTGGGGCGCCTCATCCAGGCCCTGCTCGGTGGCGGCCAGTTGGACGGTCGCCAGGTGATCGGCACCCACAGCCTGGAGACCATGTTTCAGCCTCAGAGCCTCTCGAGTCACCTGGACATGGGGCTCTACACGGGACTCGGGTGGTTCCTGGAGGAGGGGACCCTGCCCGGCTGCGGCCGGGTGGTGCGCCACAGTGGGAGCACCATCGGATTCGGCGCCGAGCTGATCCTGCTCCCGGAGGAGGGTTTGGGTGCGGCGGTGCTGGCCAATGGGGACGGGTCCATGGGCCTGTGCTCCCGTCTGGCGGAAGAGCTCTTGACCCGCATGCTGGAGCGGCGGCCCCGAGTCGAATCGGCCGAGCTCTTCCTCGACCGCCTGGCCCGCCCATCGGCGCCTTCGGATCCTGCGGATCTCGCCGGGGCTTACGCGACGGACCTGGGGCTCATCGCCCTGGACCCCCACACCGGTACCCTGTGCGCCTGCCTCACCGGGACCACGGCACCCCTAGTGGACCAGGGCGACGGCTGGTTCGCCCTGAACCCGGCCGCCGAGGACCTGCTCCCCGGTGCCATGGCGCCGTTGGCCCAGATGCGCTTCCAGACCCGACGCCTGGCCGGGCGGGAGGTGATCGTCGCCCGGGCCGGGGAGCGGGAGATGGTGCTCGGGGAGAAGGTGCGACGCCAGGCCCCGAGCCCCGCCTGGCAGGCCCGGGTCGGCCCCTATGTCATCGAGAATGCCGACCCCGGCTTCCCGGTGGAGTCCGTGGAGCTGAAGCTCCGGGGCGAGGATCTGTGCCTGCGTTACCGCATGCCGGCACTCTCGCCGGCCCTGATCCAGGTGCCCCTCGGGCCCCTGTCCGACCGAGAGGCGATCATCCTGGGGCTCGGGCGTACCCGCGGCGAGACCCTGCGGTTCATCGACACACCAGGGGGTGAGCGCCTGCGCTACTCGGGGTTCATCGGGCGGCGGAGCGATGCGCTGGAGGGTGCGGGCTAGGCTCAGGTGTGGGCTCAGCGCGCCGCCTTTCGCGCCTCGAAGATCTCGGTGTCGGGGTGAAAGGCATACCAGGCAAACCAGAAGCCGGTGATCCCGGCTAAAGGCTCGCCCTCACCGTCGAAGGCCCGGGCGCTGCCGTTCTCCGCATCGAAGCGGATCAGGACTTCGCGGCCCTTGACGCGATCCCGGATCTCACGCTTCCCGGTGAGGGCAAGCTCGGCGAATGGATAGGCCTTGAAGCGCTCGGCCACCTCTAGGCCCAGGACCCGCTCCTTGGGGTGATAGCGCTTGGAGCGGGCGCTGACCGGGAAGTAGAGCCCCGACTCCGATGCGTAACCCGCGTAAGGGTCTTTCCGGTAATCCCGTGTGTGGCCCGTGTCAGTGGACAGGACCAGGGTCTCAGGGTGCTCGGCGCGCCAGGCGCGCCAGGTGGTGTGGTCCAAGGGGAGGGCGGCAAGGCGCTGGCCCCTGAGGGGACCGCTCACCGCCTGACGCTTGATCTGGCTCCACAGGGACTGGGTGCGCCGGTCATAGAGCAGCACGTCGCTGTTGTAGAGGAGCCCGGAGACGCCGAACAGGGCCCGCTCGTCACCGATCCGCGCGTCGAAGGCCACGCCGGTCCCACAGAGGGGGCAGAAAGTCACGGCCACCGGTCGCCCACCGACCTGGTCGTTGACGATCTCGTGCCAGTTCAGGATATCGATAGGGTAGGCCCGGGCCTCGCCCCCCAGGACTAGACCTAGCACCCGATCGGTGTCCTCGAGGAACCCCGCCTCCCCAGCGTCCACAAAGCGCGGATCGTCGAGTGCCGGGATCCCGTCCCGCGGCGGACCGCCCTGGTGGATCTCGCCAGGCGGCACCAGGCTGCCCGCGAGGTCGAAGCCGTTCTTCAGCGGGGCCGCCTGGGCGGGCCAGACCGCACCCCAGAGCGAGGTCATGAGCATGAGGGTCACGGTGGACAGCGCGCGTGGTGGGCGGGTCATGGGTCTGTGGAGCCTCGGCTTGGATGGTTTCCCCTGGGACCGGGGAGGGGCCGAGTACCTTTCATCCGGACCTTGGCTGAAAGAAGGGGGTGGGGTTAGGGGTCTTTTGGATCAGGGAGCAACCCGCGCGGCGAGGCCGCTCCCAGGACAACCCCGAGAACCTGCCGCTTTTGGAGGCCGAGATGAAGACCGAGACCCGTTCACTTGCCCTGTCGCTTTTGTTGGCCGGATGGTTTGCCGGCGGCGCCGTTCAGGCGGAGACCTTCACCGGACGTATCAACGGCCACTCCTGCGCCCACGGTGGCGAGGTGTGCCCCATCGACCGGCTGGATCCCCATGTAGTCCTGGAGCGGGACTTTGTCCTGCAGACGGCCGATGGGACCTACTACTTCATGACCAACCTGCCGCGGGACGTGAAGGTGCGCCATGTCCTGTCGGAGGCAAAGGTCGAGGGCGATCTCAACCCGCGCTACAACACCCTCACCGTCGAGGCGCTGCAGGTCAAGCAGGGCGACGCCTATCGCACCGTCTGGAGCAATGATCAGCAGTCCGCCGAGTGGACCTACTTCCTTGGAACCGGCGGTCTGGGGCCGGTGATCCGCCGTCCCTGAGGGTTGAGCCCGGACGCCTGAGTTGCCCTGGCTCGGTTGACAGCCAGGCCGGGCAGCCGCCACTGTTCGAGCCTCGAGGGACCCGCGTCTGGCGCGTCCCGGGGGGCTTCGCCATGTCCAGTCCGAAACGCCCGGGCCGGGTCCTCATCGTCGAGGATGATCCCGCCCTGGCCCAGATGCTCACCCTGCAGTTCGAGGACGCGGGGTTTCGGATTGACTGGGTCCCGCGCTGCCGTGAGGCCCTGGACCGGCTGGAATCCGACCCCGTGGATCTGGTGCTGCTGGACCAGCAGCTCCCGGACGGCCGGGGCACGGACCTGATCGGCCCGATCCTGGCGCTGGACCCGGGTCTGCCCATCGTCATGATGACCGGCCAGCATGACCTGGAGCTGGCCATCGAGGCGATCCAGCGGGGGGCGGCGGACTTTGTCCACAAGCCCATCAAGGCGGACGAGCTGGAGGCGACGGTGCGGCGCCTGTTGCATCAGCGCGACCAGGCCGATGGCGCGACGCCGG
This sequence comes from Chromatiaceae bacterium, assembly GCA_041753195.1. GTDB lineage: Bacteria > Pseudomonadota > Gammaproteobacteria > Chromatiales > Chromatiaceae > Thiodictyon. The sequence goes on along the minus strand of JBGSUY010000121.1, from coordinate 9,965 downwards.
CGGGAGACCCCGGCTCAGCGGCGCCCCGGGGTCTGATCGGCCGCAGCGATGTCATGCTGGCGGTGAGCAAGGAGATCGCGCTCTGTGCCCGCAGCGCCGCCGGGGTGCTGATCACCGGGGAGTCCGGGACCGGCAAGGAGGTGGTGGCGCGCCTGATCCACCAGCACAGCGGGCGCACCGGTCCCTTCGTGGCGGTCAACTGCGCGGCCATCGTGGACACCCTGTTGGAGAGCGAGCTCTTCGGCCACGAGAAGGGGGCCTTCACGGGGGCCCAGGCCCGCAAGCTCGGCCGGTTCGAGCAGGCGGGCGAGGGCACCCTGTTCCTCGACGAGGTCGGCGAGCTGGCCCCCGCACTCCAGGCGAAGCTGCTGCGGGCCCTGCAGGAGCGGGTCTTTGAGCGGGTGGGTGGCACCGAGTCCATCCGGACCAACGCCCGGGTGGTTGCCGCCACCAACCGGGACCTGCATGCGGAGGCCCGGGCGGGGCGCTTCCGGGAGGACCTGGTGTACCGGCTGGCGGTGATCCAGATCCGGCTGCCGCCCCTGCGGGAGCGCCGGGAGGACATCCCGCTCCTGGCCGAGGGCCTGCTCCAGCGCATCGCCGAGCGCCTGGGGCAGGACAGGCTGCGCCTCAGCCCCGAGGCCCTGGAACGGCTCGCACGGCATGACTGGCCCGGCAATGTGCGGGAGCTGGAGAACCGGCTGACCCAGGCGGCGGTTCATGCCCGTCACGGGCTGATCACGCCGGACCTCCTGGATCTCGACCAGGCTGTCGGCCTTTCCCCCATGGAGGCCGAGGCCGTCCCGGCCCAGTCCGCGGTGCTCCGCACCCTGGACGCGGTGGAGGCGGAGCACATCCAGCAGGTGCTGGAGCACACCGGCGGTCACAAGGGCCGCACCTGCGACATCCTGGGGATCTCCCGCCCGGCACTCGACCGCAAGATCGCCAAGTACGGACTCTGGCTGCCAGGGCGGTAGGACCGCCTCCGGATCTGACGCCCGCGCGGCCTCGACGCGGGGAATGGCGATGAGTCCGCGAAGAACGCGAAACTCGGCTTCGGGTGGTGCGCGCGCTCCTGCTCACCGCGCAGGTGCAGAAAGCGCTTATAAAAAGCTTTAATGTCTTCTTGTTATGCGCGTTTATTTGCGTTCATTCGCGGAGAAAATCTTCCCGATTCCTGGCGCAGAGTCAGGCGTTTAATCGTGGAAACACCAGGCGTACCTCGGTCCCCGTCTCCCGGCTGGAGTGGATGGCGATCTCCCCTCCATGCTGCTCCACCAGGCGTCGGACGATGGCGAGCCCGAGTCCCGTTCCGCCCGGGCGACGGCTCACGAAGGGCTCGGTGAGGCGGGGCAGCAGCTCCGCGGGGATGGGCTCGCCGCCATTGTGGACGCTGACCTGGACGCGGCGGTCGTCCTCGCTGGGGAGGACCCGCCAGAGGATCTCCGTACCGTCCGGGTCCGCCTGACGGGCGTTCTCCGTGAGATTGGTGAAGACCTGCCGGAACCGCTCCCCGTCCAGCAGGACCGGCGCCCGCTCCAGATCGGCGGCCAGGCGCAGGCGGGGGCTCGGTGGCTTGAACCGGTCCTCGGCAATCAGGTCCTGAAGGGTCGCCACCAGATCCGCCGGTGCGAGGTCTAGGCGCAGGGGCTTGGCATAAAGCAGGATGTCCTCCAGCAGCCGGCGGATCCGTCCGGCCTCCTGGATGGCGAGGGTGACCCGTTTTCCGACCCGTTCCTCCAGCGGCTGCGCCGCGAGGTAATCCAGCGCCATGGAGACGGTGGACAGGGGCGTACGCACCTCATGGGCGATGCCCGAGGCGAGCTCGCCGATGGCCGCCAGCCGTGACTGCTCGGCGAAGCGGGCGGTGCGCCCGAAGGCCTGGGTGAGGAGCTCGGCGCTGTTTCCGAGCAGCCCCCGCTGGGAGGCGTCCATGCGCTCCGGGTCTCGGGCGGCGAAGACCACCACCGCCGGCATGGGGCTCTGGCTGCGGGGTGTCAGGGGCAGGAAGAGTGCCTCGTGCAGGCCGAGTGCAACCAGGTGGGCGAGGAATTCATAGGTTGGTTTCTCCCGCGCCAGGGCGACCGTGTCCGGCAGGTGCAGGGGCGCGTCCGCGCTGAGGGCCTGGGCCAGCAGGGTCCCCTGGAGCCGGAACAGGCGAGGCTCCACCGGCCGGTGCTGCCCATCGAGCCAGCTCGTCTCGATGCGGGCCGCCGAGCGGGCGGCATCCGCGAAGACCACGCCGATCCAGTCGAAGCCCAGTAGATCCCGGAAGTCGCGGCTGAGGAGCGCCAAGAGGGCGTCCAGGTCTTGACCCCGTTGGAGACCCTCGATCAGCCGGTAAAGCAGGTCCAGCCGCGCGGAGAGCCGATTGAAGCTGCGGGTGAGGACTTGGACCTCGGCGGTGCCGGTCTCCCGCACCCGGTGCCCAAAGTCCCCCGCGGCGACCCGCTGGAACCCCTCGGTGGTGCGACGCAGGGGTAACAGGACCTTCAGGCGCAACGTCACCAGCAGGGCCGCGGCCACTAGGATCCCGGCCAGGCCTAGGGCCAGGGCCCCCTGGGTCAGACGCCGGTGCTCCGCCCTGGTCCAGTCATCCAGTGCCTCGGAGAGTCCCCGAGCGGCCAGGACAATGGGCTCATGCCGCGTAATGATGTGCTCCGCCGCCCACTCCAGACGGGGCTCCTCCAGGTCCTCGCCGATGGCCTGAAAGAGCTCGGCCCGAAAGCTGCTCCAGACGCCTTCCAGCTCTTGGATAGCGGCCGTCACCCCGGCCCCCACCCGCGGCCGGATCCAGGGGAGCAGGCCCCCCATCTCGCCGCGGAAATCGCCGCGCATGAAGGTGTCGACGACCTGGTCGAAGAGCGCCACCTGGCCCATGAGGTCCTGGTAGTAGAGCCGCAGGTCCCGGAAGTAGGCGGGATAGTCCCTGGGGGCGTTTTGCTTGTAGTTCATGGCCTGGGTCTGCATCTGCTCGGCCGCGAGCTCCAGGCGCCCGGCGATGGTAACGACCGAGTCGTAGGCGATCTGGCGTTGGAAGGTGCCCAGGGTGTAGAGACCGCCGGCCCCGAAGAGCAGGGCGAGCCCCAGGATGGCGGCGGTCACCTGGAAGCCGAGGCTGCCGATCAGGTCTCTGGGGGCCATCGCAGATCGCCTCCGCTCAATCGAGGGCCGGTGTTGCGGGTCGAGAGGCCAAGGGTCGGGCGCCGGCGCATGGTGCCCAGTGTATCGCCTCGGACGGTGCTGTGTGCCTCGGGGACCTTGGTCTGGGCGCTGGTGCCTGGGCCTCAGCCCCCGGTGTAGGCCATGAAAGGGACCGCTTTGCCCCGGGGCTGGTGAAATTGATGGCGCTCGGGCTTGAGGGCCAAGGCCAGCCGGATCGCTCCCGCCAGGGCCGCGTCCGACCCCTCCTGTAGCGCGTCGGTCAGGGAAATGGCCCCCAGTCCGTCGAGGCAGGGGTGGAGCAGGCCGTCCGCGGTGAGTCTCAGCCGGTTGCAGGTGGCGCAGAAATGGCGGGACAGCGGGGTGATGAGCCCGATGCGTTGCCCGGTCCCGCCAATCCGGAGGTACCGGGCGGGACCTGTCTCTGGCGTGTCGTCGGCGACCAAGGCGTAGCGGGAGGCGAGCCGGCGCTCGACGGCGTCGAGCGGCAGATAGTGGTCTAGGGCCCGGAGGCCCGTCTCCCCCACCGGCATGGTCTCGATCAGGCGCAGCGTAAAGCCTTGGGTGCCGCAGAAGTCGATGATGGCCGCAATCTCGTCGTCATTGATCCCGCCCATGACGACGGTGTTGATCTTGATCGGCGTGAATCCGGCTAGCCGGGCCTCGGCGAGCCCCGTCAGCACGGCGTTCAGGTCACCGCCGCCGGTGATGGCGGAGAAGCGCTTGGGGTCCAGGGAGTCGAGGCTAACGTTGAGCCGCTGCACCCCCGCCGCGCGCAGGGGTCCGACGAGGCGTTCCAGGCGGGTGGCGTTGGTGGAGAGTGCGAGGTCGCTGAGCCCCTCGATGGCGCCGATGCGCCGGGCGATCTCCGGCAGGTCTGCCCGGGTCAGGGGCTCGCCGCCGGTGAGCCGGACCTTTCGTACCCCGAGCCGGATGAAGGCGCGCACGATGCGCTCGATTTGCGCTGGGCTGAGGCGCTCGTCCCGCCCAACCAAGGGGGAAGCCCCCTTGGGCAGGCAGTAGAAGCAGCGCAGATCGCAGCGGTCCGTCACCGAGACCCGCAGGTAATCGATGCGCCGGCCGAAGGGGTCGATGAGCATGGTGTCGTGCCGCCTGGCCCGCCCCCGCCGGGCCGGGCCAGGGCGGATCGGCTACTGCAGGGCCAGCACGTACTGGACCAGGGTCTTGATGTCGGCCTCCTTGACGGTGACGTTCGGGGGCATGGGGACCTCGCCCCAGTGCCCCTTGCCACCCTTCTTGACCTTGGTCACCAGCATTGCCTCGGCCTCGCTGTCGCCCGCGTACTTCTTGGCGACCTCCCGCCAGGCGGGGCCCACCTTCTTCACGTCCAGGTCATGGCAGGCGAGGCAGCCGTTCTTCTGGGCGAGCTTCAGCTCGGGGGCCATCTCCGAGGCCGGCTCGGCAGCCGAAACGGTCAGGGGCACCGCAACCAATGCGGCGAGGATCAAAGGGGTCTTCATGGATACTCCTGGGGTTGTTGATGTTTGGGGCCGGCCGGCGACGCCTTGAATCGGCGCCGCCGGCCCGGGTTGCCGCCGGTCAGGCGATGTTGCGGGGCTTGAGGCTCATCCGGGTGAAGCTGTGCTTGTACTCGGATTCACCGACCTTGGTGAGGGTCCCGCGGCCGAGCTTGTAGCGGTAGTTATTGGTCACCGGGTCCGGTACCGCGTGGACCACCGCGTTGCCCTGGGAACGTGGATCGTTGAAGCCGGCCTTGGCCACGCCCTCGCGGATCTCGTCGGAGACGATCGCCACCGCCCGGAACTTGCCCACCGTGGTCTTGATGTGGCCGGCCTTCATCAGGTTGTCGAAGTTCAGGTCATCGTCCGTGACCCCCTGGGGCTCGCCCACCTGGACATAGACCGCGTCATTGACCACCTCCACCCAGTCGCCCGACTCGATCCCCCGGGCCTTGGCATCCTTGGGATGGATGACGATGGCGGGGAAGGGCCAGCGCTCGGCCAGATAGGGCTTGCGCAGGTCGTCGAAGCCCGACTGCCACATCTCGTTGACCCGCCCATTGGTGACCCACAGCTCCCCCTTGTCCGCGCGCGGCAAGGCGGCCTTGTAGAACTGGCTCCAGCCCTTGAAGCCCCAGGGGCTCTTCAGGAGGATCGCCTTACCGCTGTGGGTGTTGAAGGCGTAGAGCCACTGGCGCTTGACCTCGGGACCCTCGATCTCCTCCCAGGCGTTGGCCGGGTCATGCAGGCGGGCGGTGCCGATCAGCTCCCCGTCCTTCATGCGGATCGGGGTCTGGATGCCCGTGGTCCCATAGGTGCGCAGGAGCTCCTGCCCCTTGACCCCCTCCTTCTTCGCCTTGACCACCAAGGGGTGGTAGTTGAGCACCCCATTGCGCCCGAAGCGGGCGGCTTCCTCGAAGACGTCGTTGGAGTCCTGCCACTGGTAGGAGCCGTCGGTGTCGAAGCCCATCTTCTGGGCGAACTTGGCCACCGCCCACCAGTCCGGCTTGGCCTCGCCAGGCGCATCGTAGAACTTCGAGTACAGGCGCAGGCGCCGCTCCGAGTTGCAACGGGTGAAGTTGTCCTCTCCCCAGGTGGCGGCGGGCAGGACGATGTCGGCGAAGACAGTCCCGACCGGTGCGACCGGGTAGATGTCCGAATTGACCATCACCATGCCGCCCTCGTCGACCCGCTTCTTCAGGGTCTCGAAGATCGCCTCCCGCTCCAGGCTTTGGATCTGGTGGGGGCTGCCGCGGGTCAGCTCCTCCATGCGCCGCTCCAGCTCGTTGGAGGCCATCATGGCCGAGGTCCAGGTGGTGCCCAGGACCCAGGCGAATTTGATCTCGCCGGCCATCAGCCAGCGGTCGAGGTTGAAGGACTTCTTGCGCCGTCCGGGGTATTTCTCGGGGTTGAGCCAGCCGGAGCCGCCGCCCGCGCTCATCATGCCCCGCTGGTGCCCACCGCCGCGGGAGATCACCTGCCCGGGTCTGTTGCCCGCCCCGCAGATGAGCCCCAGCGAACACAGGGAGGTGGTGTTCATGTAGTTGTTGGACCAGTAGTTACCCTTCTCCAACATGAACGAGGCCTTGGGGCGGGAGCCGTCGCCCCGCGGCTTGGCCAGCCACTCGGCGGCCTTCTGGATGTCCGCCGGATCGAGCCCGGTGATCTTCGCGGCGTTCTCGAGCTTGGCCTCCTCCTGCTCCATGATCCACTTGGAGTAGTCCTTCCAGTCGCTCTGCCAGGTCCCCCAGGTGGTGCGCCACTGCCAGCCGGTGTTGCGGGTTCCGCGGCCATAACCCGAGTTGACATCCCACTGGTTGGCTACCCATTGATCGATGAATGCCTGATCCTGCCAGCCGTTCTCGATGACGATGCGGGCAATTGCGTTGTGCAGGACGCTGTCGGTGCCGGGGATGATGGGCAGCCAGAGCCCGCGCCCGTTCTTCTCCGCCCAGGCGACACCCATGGTCTTGTGGGGGGTCACGAAGATGAGCTTGCTCGCGCCCGGCATGATCCACTGGGTGAAGAGCGTGGTCTTGGTCTCGTAGGGATCCACCCCGGAGAGGAAGGCCACCTCGCAATCTCGCCAGTCCTGGTAGGATGCGGCGAAGGAGTCGATTCCCGCGTCATCGAGCCCCGTGGCGTCGTTGGTGTTCGAGCACTTGTCGTGCGGCGCGATGCTCGGCGTGCCGATGGAGGTCATGCCGAGCTTGGTGATGGCGTAGGTGTTCTCGAAGTATTGGTAGGAGTACATCTTGATCGCCCAGGCATGCTCGCCGTGGGTCTTCAGGATGTACTTGGAGATGTCGGCCATCGCCTCGGTGGCCAGGTCCCAGGAGACCGGCTTGAGCTCACCCTTGACCCGGATCATCGGGTGTTGCAGCCGCTCGCGGGTGCGGTTGTCTGGGTTGTAGCACTTCTGGGCGATGGTGCCGCCGCGGATGGAGTGGTTGCCGCCCACATTCACCACCCGGGCGTCCGGGTCCGGGACCACCACCACGTGGTGGGGCTTGCCCTGGTAGGAGATGCGGTTGTACTGGCTCGGGCTCACCCATTTGCCGAGGATGGTCCCGGTGGGGAAGTCCACGCCCAGGGCATTGTCCGCGGCCTTCTGCCCACCCTCGCGGCCCTCCGGCCAGCGGAAGATTTTGTAGCCGCAGCCGATGGTGCAGTAGTCGCAGGCGGTGGTCATCACCTCCGCGTCCTTGGGTGGAAGCGGGACCCGCTCCATCGCGAAGATGGTCTCGGCGCTGGTTGGTTTCTGCTTGCTCATGTTATTTCCCTCCTTCAGCCACGCCCGACGAGGTTGTCGGCGTAGCCGTAGATCAGCCCCTGGACGCCCACCGCGATGATGTCGTCCCCCTTGGTCTCCAGCAGGATCTGGGGCAGGCTCTCGGTGCCGTGACCGGAGATGACCATGCCGTGGCGGGTGAGGTCGAAGGTGGTGAGGTGGATAGGGCAGGGTCCCAGCACCTGGTGCTCGCCCTTGTAGCTGCCGTTGAGTGGTCCGCCCATGTGGGTGCACTGCTGGTTGAAGGCGACGATGTCGCGTTTCGGACCGATGCCGCCGCCGGCCGGGGTGCCGAGCTTGACGAGCAGATTATTGACGTCGTCGAAGGGATAGGCGAACTCCACCGGCACCCCGGTCTTGAGGGCCTTGATGGAGCCGATGCGCTTGCGCGGGTAGTTCGCCTGGACGGCCTTCACCGGTGCGCCGAGGACCAGGCCCGGCAGGGTGCCGAGCGCGACCACGGCGACCGCCGTGCCGCTGGTGAGCAGGAAGTGGCGGCGGCTCGTGCAGGCGGGCCCGCCGGTCTCGTGAGATGAATGGATATGCGTGTCGGTCATGGCGGGCTCCGCTAATTCAGGGGGGCGTAGTCGGGGAGCTTGGGGTCGTCCGCGAGCAGCGGCTCGTCCATGCTCAAGGCCTCCAGGAAGGCGATCAGATCCGACTTCTCCCCATCGGTGAGACCGAGGGGCTTGAGCTTGTCGGTCTTGTTCGGCCCTTCGCCGCCGCCGCGATCGTAGAAGTCCACCACCTCGGCCAGGGTCATGAAGACTCCGTTGTGCATGTAAGGCGACGTGTACTTCAGCTCCCGCAGACTGGGGGTGCGGAACTTGCCCTTGTCCGCCGGGTTCTTGGTGACGAAGAAGTAACCGTAGTCGCCGTCAGCCCCGCGGTAGACGGCCTCATCGACCCCCTTCTGGTAGTGCTCCCAGCGGTGGGTGGCCTGATAGAGGGGGTCGTCGAGGAAGCCGGGGAAGTCCGGCAGGCCCAGGCTGTAGAAGCGCTGGTCGGAGGCCAGGGGCCCGTTGTGGCACTGGATACAGCCGGCCTTGCCGTTGAACAGGGTCATGCCGCGCAGTTGGGCCTCACTCAGGGCCTTTTGATCGCCGTTCGCATGGCGGTCGAAGGGGACCTTGGCGGCGTCGGAGACGATGGTCCGCTCATAGGCGGCGATGGCCCGCCAGGCGTCGTTGATGCGCGGCCATTCGCTGCCGAAGACCCCCCTGAACTCGGCCACGTACTCGGGGATGTGGCGCAGGCGCATCTCCATCATGGCCGGGTCGCCGTTGCCGGCTACCGCACCCTCGGCTGCCGCCGGGGCCTGGGCCTCCAGGCTGGTGACGTTGCCCTCCCAGAAGAGCTTGTTGTAGTAGGCGGAGTTGAGCACCGTCTGGGAGTTGCGCCAGTGCTTGGTCCCCGGATAGCCGCGGGAGATCTGACCGGCATCCCCCCAGCCGAGGACCGGCATGTGGCAGGAGACGCAGGGCATGGAGTTGTCGCCCGATAGCCGGTAGTCCCAGAAGAGCTTTTTGCCCAGGGCAATCTTCTCCGGGGTCATGGGGTTGTCGACCGGGACGGGCACCGGGGGCAAGGGTGCGAGCGGCGGAAAGGCGTCTGCCGCGACGGCCCCGGCGGTGCAGGCCGCGATCAGGACGCAGGACAGGATCAGATGTTTGGATCGCATGGGAGGGCCTCCTCTAGTTCTTGCCGAAGGTGCGCACATCGAGCTCCGGGAGCTCGGGGGCCGCGACGATCAAGGGATCGCCCGAGAGGGATAGGAGAAAGTCCTCCAGGTCCTGCCTCTCCGGCGCCGAGAGCCCAAGGGGCTTGAGCTCGGAGCCCGCACCGCCGCCCTGGTCGTAGAAGTCGATCACCTCCGCTAGGGTGGCGAAGACGCCGTTGTGCATGTAGGGGGCGGTGACCTTGAGCTCGCGCAGGCCTGGGGTGGCGAACTTGCCCTGGTCGGCCGGGTCCTTGCTGATCGCGTAGTGACCGACGTCGCTACGGGCATTCATGTAGTTGGGCATGCCCGAGGTCGCGTAGTGACGCAGCAGGGTGATGGAGCGCAGGGGCTCGCTTAAGACCTCCGGGTGCTCTGGAACCCCGGTCTTATGCATTCCGCCGTCGGAGCCGATGGGTCCGTTATGGCAGGCCACGCAGCCGGCCTTGCCGGTGAAAAGGGCGTAGCCGCGCTTCGCCTCGTCGCTCAGGGCCGCCTCGTCGCCCTGCTTGAACCGATCGAAGGGGACGTTCACCGATTCCAGGCTCTTGACGAACTCGGCGATGACATTGAAGGTGGCGGGGCCGTAAGGGTCTTTGCCGGCACCGAAGGCCTTTTCCCACAGGGCCATGTACTGCGGGATCTGTTTCATTCGCTCCTGCAGCAGGCGCCCGTCCATGTTCATGGTGTGCGACTCGGTGATCATGTCGCGCACCAGGGTCCCCATATCGGCGCCGTCGAGCCGGCCATCCCACATCAGCACATTGCGGTGCGCGCTGTTGATGAGCGTCGGGGCGTTGCGGAAGTACAGGGT
>JBGSUY010000120.1:0-4182 GCA_041753195.1 Chromatiaceae bacterium | reverse complement strand
GGCCCACCCGCGAGGCGCTTCGTCTGATGCGCAGGCTGGCCGATTCGCCCGCCGCCGACCCCGCCCTGGCGAGCAGCCGGGAGGACCAGAACCGGCTGGCCTTCGAGTCGGGGGGATCCGCCTTCATGGTCAACTACACCTATGTCTGGCCGAGCGCCCTGGCCAACGCGCCCCAGGTGGCCAGTCACATGGGCTGGGCGCGCTGGTCGGCGCTCGAGCAAGGAAACCCCAGCCGCGTCACCATCGGCGGCATCAACCTGGGGGTCTCGGCCCACGCCCGGCACCCGGAGCTAACCTTCGAGGCGGCCGCCTGTATCGCCTCCGAGTCCAACCAGCGCATCGCTGCCCGATTGGGGGGGCTGCCGCCGACCACCGCCGCCCTATACGAGGACCCCGAGGTCCGGCGGACCTTTCCCTTCGCGGACATCCTGAAGGCCACCCTGGAGGACGCGGTGCAGCGGCCCCAGAGCCCCCTCTACAGCGACATCTCCATCGCCATTGCGCGCACCCTGCACCCCATGGCGGCCATCGATCCCGATCGCGACGCCTGGCGCCTGCGCGAGGCGGTCGGCCGCGCCCTGCACTCCGAGGGGCTGCTGTGAGTGGCACTGAGGCCAGTGAGCGGCGTCTCGGGATCATGCTGTGCGCCCCGGCGGTCCTGGCGATGCTGTTCGTGACCGGCTATCCGGTGCTCTATGCCCTCTGGCTCTCCCTGCACCGCTATGACCTGCGCTTTCCCGCAGAGCGCGGTTTCGTGGGGCTCGCCAACTATGTCAGCGTCCTGGGCTCCGAGGTGTGGTGGAGCGCCCTGACGAACACCCTGCTGATCGTCGGTGTCTCCGTCGCCCTCGAGCTCCTGCTGGGATTCGCCCTGGCCCTGGTGATGCACCGCGCCCTCTACGCACGGGTGGCCGTGCGGGCGGCCGTGCTGGTGCCCTATGCGATCGTGACCGTGGTCGCCGCCCTGGCATGGCGCTTCGCCTTCGATCCGGTGACTGGATTCGTGAACGCCTGGTTTGGTCTGGAGCAGGCCTGGCTGGCCCAGCGTTGGTCCGCCTTCCTGGTCATCATCGGGACCGAGGTGTGGAAGACGACGCCCTTCGTGGCGCTTCTGCTGCTCGCGGGGCTGACCCTGGTGCCGCGGGATCTGCTCCTCGCCGCAAGGGTGGATGGCGCCTCCGCCTGGCAGCGGCTGATTCACATCACCCTGCCCCTCATGCGACCCGCCATCCTCGTGGCGCTCCTGTTCCGTACCCTGGATGCCTTTCGCATCTTCGACACGGTCTATGTGCAGACCCGCGGTGGGCAGGAGACCGAGACGGTATCCATCCTGGCCTACCAGGCCCTGATCGCGCGGCTCAATCTGGGGCTCGGGTCCGCGGTGGCGGTGCTGATCTTCCTGGGCGCCCTGGTCCTTGCCCTGGGCTATCTCGCGGCCCTCAGGCCCGCGCTCGCCTCGCACCGGGGGCCTGAGCCATGAGCCTCCGCCCCGCTGACCCCCGTCCCCCCTTGGTCGAGCGGATGTTCTGGCGCCTCACGGCGGCGGTCGTGATCCTCTACGCCTTGCTGCCACTGGCCTGGCTCTTGTCCCTGTCCCTCAAGCCGGCGGCGACCCTCTCCGACGGCCGGTTCCTCCCCAGCGCCATCAGCCTGGAGCACTACCGGGCGGTCTTCCGGGACCCGCAGTTTCCAGCGGCCCTGGCCAATTCCTTCGGGATCGGGCTCATCGCCACCCTGATCTCGGTGGGCATCGCCACCCTGGCCGCCTACGCCATCGTACGCCTGCGCTTCCCGGGTCGCCGCCTGGTCCTGGTGGGGGCCCTCGCCGTCGCCATGTTCCCGCCGATCGCCATCGTCGGGCCCCTGTTCGACCTGTGGCGGGTCCTGGGCCTGTTCGACACCTGGGCCGGGCTCGTCGTCCCCTATGTGGCGCTGACCCTGCCGCTGGCCATCTGGACCATCGCCGCCTTCCTCCGGGAGATCCCCTGGGAGCTGGAGCAGGCCGCCCGGGTCGATGGGGCGACCCGACTGGGCGCCCTACGCTACGCCATCCTGCCCCTGGCCGCGCCGGGGCTTTTCGCCTCGGCGATCCTGGTCTTCATCTTTGCCTGGAACGACTTCTTGTTCGCCATCGCCCTCACCTCGACGACCGACTCGCGCACCGTCCCCGCGGCCATCGCCTTCTTTACGGGCAGCTCCCGGTTCGAGCAGCCCACGGGATCCATTGCCGCCGCCTCGATCCTGGTCACCATACCCATCATGTTGCCGGTGATCCTCTTCCAACGTCGCATCGTCGCCGGCCTGACCGCCGGCGCCGTCAAGGGTTGAGGGCAGCCCCATGGCCGAGATCGTCCTGGACCAGGTGAGCAAGGGCTTTGCCGATGGGACCCTGGCGGTGCGGGACGCGAGCTTCACCGTCCACGACGGTGAGCTCTTCATCCTGGTCGGGCCCTCGGGCTGCGGGAAGTCGACCCTGCTCAACCTGATCGTGGGGCTGGAGTCGCCGACCGCGGGAGAGCTCTACCTGGACGGTCGACCCCTGAGCGGGGTCGACCCCAAGGATCGGGACATGGCCATGGTGTTTCAGAGCTATGCCCTCTACCCCCACCTGACGGTGGCGGACAACCTGGCCTTTCCGCTCAAGCTGCGGGGTCTGCCGAAGGCGGAGATCCAGTCTCGGGTCTCCGAGACGGCCGCCCTGCTCGGCATCGGCGACCTGCTCGGCCGGCGCCCCCAGAACCTCTCCGGGGGGCAGCGCCAGCGGGTCGCCATGGGGCGCGCCATGGTGCGCAGGCCCAAGGTCTTTCTGCTGGACGAGCCCCTGTCCAATCTGGACGCCCAGCTCCGCGCCCTGATGCGCGTCGAGCTCGCGAGCCTGCAGCGCCGCCTTGGCACCACCACGGTCTATGTGACCCACGACCAGACCGAGGCCATGACCCTGGGAGACCGGGTGGCGATCCTGCGAGCGGGCGAGGTGCAACAGGTCGGGACCCCGCGCGAGGTCTATGCCCGGCCCGCCAACCTCTTCGTCGCCAGTTTCATCGGTACGCCGACCATGAATCTGATCCCCGGGCGCCTGGACTGCGATCGCTTGGCGCTGCCGATCGGGGAGTGGGTCCTGGGCCCAGATCGGCGCCACCGCCTGGGAGCCCGCGATGGAGTCGTGGTGGCGGGCCTCAGGCCCGAGTGCATCACACTGGCCGATGCCCAGGGCGCGCCATCGGCGATGGACTTCGAGGCGAGGGTGGAGCTTGTCGATTGGCTGGGCGCCGAGCTCTTCGCCCATCTCGATGTCGGCCCACAGTCGTTCGAAACGTCCCCCGCGCTGGCCGCGCTGCCCGTTGGGCCTGGGATCGGCCGGCTGCGTTTGGTGGCGCGGCTCGATCCCGGCGCCGCCGTATCCGAAGGGGATCATCTGCGGCTCGCCGTTGCTGACGACGCCCTGCACCTCTTCGACGCCGCGACAGGTCGGCGGCTGGGGGAGGCGCCGGGCGAATCAACCCGCACCCGGAGCGACGCCCTGTGAGGAGCGATCTGTGACGAATAGCGCGACCTACCGGGCCTACACGCTCGCCAATTTCCAAACCATCCCCCAGGTCGCTGGCCTTACGGAAGGGCAGCGTCGCGAGATTGAAACGGTCGCTCGAGTCCTCCCCTTCAAGACGAATGGATTCGTGCTCGGGGTGTCCGAGATCATGGGGGAGCGGGTGATAGCCCTGCGATTCGTGCAGGGTCGCAATCCCGACTGGGTCCACCGTCCCTTCTTCGCGGCTTGTGACGAAGACGCCCTCTGGCTAAACGAGCTCAGGCCCGCCTTCGGTGAGGCCCGATTCTTCTTCGAGGACGAGCTGGAGCAGTATTACCGGGAGAGTCTACAGGCGAACACCGCTGACGACTTCGAATGACGGGGGATCCGTTGGCTGGGTGCGCCGCATCTAGATGCCCGCCTGGGCCTTCACCGCGGCACTAAGGCGGCCCGCATCGGCGTGGGGTAGGGGCAGGTAGACGCTGCCCATGGCCTGGGCCAGCTCCCGGGCCTGGGGCTGGGGATGCGGGGAGATGTCTACGAGGAGCGACGCTACCCCTGTCGCCTGGACCAGTCGGGCGCAGGTCAGGGCCTCTTCCCCGGCCTTGGGGCGCCCCCCGGAGCCGTCCCGGGCCACGTTGGCGCGCCCGTCGGTG
>JBGSUY010000119.1:0-2646 GCA_041753195.1 Chromatiaceae bacterium | reverse complement strand
TCGCAGGCGTCCTCGGCGGCTTGCAAGGCCTCCTTCTCCCAGGACGCCGGGGCCCACGGAGCGGCACGGTTCGGGGACGGCGAGGCCTTGGGTGGCAGACCGGCGGCACCCGACGCCGCGCTCCCTGCGGCTTCGACGATGCCCCGGGTGCCCCGCCCTTATCGCGATGAACTCACCGCAGGTTCCGGCATCTCAGGGACAAGTGACCAGTGGCGATGCGACACTCAGGTGACCCTAGAAACAGCAGTTGGGGTGCCATGTCCATAAAGAACCTGATGGAATACAGGGGGTTCGTCGGGTGATGGCACTCACCCCCAGGTGAGCACCTCCCCCTTACAACCCCCTGTTCCACTCGCGTTTATACGGGTTCATTCGCGGACTCATGGCCTTTACAGGGTGATGGTTGTGGATCGAACGGTGGGGCTGATTCGGCTGCCGCGGGCCACCCTGGTGCTGGGGCTCGCTTTCGTTACCCGGATGGATGTCCGGGCTCAACGGGCACGACAGCGTCACGACCAGTCCAACCCCGCCCAGCCCAGAGAGCCGCGGAACACGGCGCGGGAGGCGTGTCTCTTGAGCCGACTCGCATCCGGCACCGCCGCCGGGCCAGTCGGCGGAGGTGCTTCGACGTGAGCCCTCCCGACCGGCCGCGCGAGCCCTGGCGTGGAACCGCCGGCTACCTGAACTGGCTGTTCAACCCCCTGCATGGGCTGGATGCCCCGGGGATCTACGAGCTACTGTCGACCAGCTCCGCCACCGAGCAGGGGCTCTACCTCAACCTGGGCTACTGGCAGCGGGCAACCAACATCGACGAGGCAAGCGAGCAGCTCGCCCGCCTGCTGGCCGGTGCGGCCCGGATGGGACCGGGCGACCGGGTGCTGGACTGCGGGTTCGGGTTCGGGGATCAGGACATCCTGTGGGCGCGAAGCTTCCGCCCCGATCAGATCGTCGGGCTCAACATCACCCGATCCCAGGTGGTGCTGGCCCGGCAGCGGGTCGCAGAGGCGGGGCTGGCGCACCGGATCGACCTTCGGGAGGGGTCGGCCACCGCAATCCCCTTCGATCCGGCGAGCTTCGATCTCGTGGTGGCGGTCGAGTGCGCCTTCCACTTTCGCACCCGCGAGCGCTTCTTCCAGGAGGTCTGGAGGGTCTTGCGCCCGGGCGGGCGGCTGGTGACGGCGGATATCATCCCCATGGTCCCTGCGGCGGCCACGGCAGAAGGCCGCCGGTACTCGTTACCCTGGCGGCTGATCGCCGCAAAGTTCGCGATCCCCGCCGAGAATGCCTACCCGCGTCCAGTCTATGCGTCCAAGCTCACCGGGAGCGGCTTCGACGCGGTGCAGGTAGAGTCGATTCGCGAGGCGGTCTACACCCCGCTGCACCACTATCTGCGGTCGCACCCCTCATCGCTGCGGCGCCTGCACCCTCTGGCCCGGCTCGCCGCCCGGTTCGCCCTGCAGTTCGACGCGGACATTGTCTACCGCGGGCTGGACTATGTCTTGGCGACCGCGGTGAAGCCGGCCGCTGCAGGTCAACCGGTCGCCCTTCCGCCGGCCTGATCTCCGGCCTGATCTTCAGGCGTTCCGGTCCGCGACGACCTACAAGAGACGCGTCAGGGAGTCTCCCCCGCCGCCCTCAGGTGGGCGTTGAGCCGGGCCAGTTCCTCCTCGGCCCTGACCTGCTCGGTGACGTCGTATTGGACGCCGAGGTAGTAGATGATCCGGCCCTCCCGGTCGTAGAGCGGGCGGATGGAGAAGCGGTTGTAGAAGAGACTCCCGTCTTTGCGGTCGTTGCGCAGGGTCACGGTAACCGCTTGGCGCCTTGAAGGCCCCGGTGTAGCTCCGACGCTTGGCCTAGCCCATCTTCTCCGCCCCTTTAGGTCCGGCGGCAAGCTTAAACTACTGTCCGGTTTTTGGGGTCCACTTTAGCAGGCGTGATCGGGGACCTCCGCGATGCAGAAGGTGACTCTCGCAATGTCCGCTGTGCAGTGCACTGCTGCCGTCGCTGTTCGCAGAGCCGATGTCCGTTGTGGGTCGTAAGCGCCCGCTGAGCCGACTCACAGCCAGCGTCCGCAATGCGCGTTTAGCCGTCGCTGGACGGGCCGAGGATGAGCGGCAGCTCTTAGGACGATGCGAGGTGGCTGGCCGGGCTGGGGCGCCACCGCCCCCAGGTGGCAAAGATGCTAGACGCAACCCTTCAGGCCGGTGCGCGGGGGTCCTCTAACGCACGCGCGGCCCAACTGTCATCGAGAAAACGCAGGAGCTCCGCGGCGTGCCGCTCGATCTGGTCGGTCGAGTCGTGACCCGCGCCCGCGATCTCCAAGAGACGCACGTTGGGGGCGCGGCACTGGGCCGCGATGCGGCGCGCGTTCTCCACGGGCACGGTCTGGTCCTCGCGGCCGTGCACCAGCAGGACCGGACAGGTGATCCGGCACACGGTGTTGACCGGTGCGATGGCCTCGAAGCGGTGGCCGATCACCCACTCCACATAGCGGATCACCAGGAGCGTGACAAAGCGCGGCAAGCGCAGGCGGCGCAGCGTGCGCTCGGTTACCTCGGCCGGATGGGCAAAGGCCCCGATGCTGATCACCGCCGCGATGTCTGGGTTCCGGGTCGCCTCGAACAGGGCGGCACCGGCCCCGACCGA
>JBGSUY010000118.1:0-1714 GCA_041753195.1 Chromatiaceae bacterium | reverse complement strand
GGTCAGCACCCGGTCGACGGCCGGCGCGGCCAGGGCCTTGGTCCCGTCGGTGCTACCCCCGTCCACCAGGATCAGCTCCGCACCTGCCGCGCGTGCCTGGCCCAGGTCGGCCAGCAGGGCGGCGATGTGGTCGGCCTCGTTGAGGGCCGGGATCACGACGGATAGACGCATGAATCGTTCCCGGGCGGGAGTCTGCTCAGGCGCCCAGTGCCCCACCGCAGCTCGACCCCTGTCCAGCGGTGCAGCCATAGCAGTGGTCGGCCACCGCGATGGGGGCCCCTTCCAGCCTGATCGCCCCGAGGTCCCGCAGATGGACCTTGCCCGCCGGGCCCACCGAGCCCAGGGGCAACCCGAGCTGCTGGTTGAAGTCGCAGTCGTAGAGGAACCCGCGCCAGTCCACGCTCACCAGTTCCCGGCACATGACGGCGGCGGTGTTCGACTCCCGGTGGGCACCTTTCAACAGGTCCAGATACGGGTGGAAGCGGCCCTGGGACAGCAGGGCGCTGCCGAAGCGCCCAATGGGCAGATTTGCCAAGGCCAGCAGGCGGTTGAATCGAACCCCGTCGGTCTCCAGCAGGACCCGCCGATAGTCCGCCTCCAGTGACTCCTGGGGCGGGGGCAGGCTGGCCCCCTGAGGGTTGTAGACCAGGTCCAGGACCAGCCCACTCCCTGGCTCTCCATATCCCAAGGCGTTCAACTGCCTGAGCCCCGCCAGGCTGGCCTCGAAGACACCAGACCCCCGCTGGGCATCCACGTTCTCCTGCAGGTAACAGGGGAGCGAGGCGATCACCTCCACCCCCTGCTCCGCCAGGAACGTGGCCAGGTCCTCCTGGCCGGGCTCGCCCAGGATGGTCAGGTTGCAGCGGTCCAGGACCCGAAGATCCAGGCCGCGGGCCCGTTGCACCAGGCGCCGGAAGCCCGGGTTCAGCTCCGGGGCCCCGCCGGTCAGGTCCAGGACCTCGAAGGGCAGGCGCTCCAGGGTGACCATCACCAGGTCAAGGTTCTGCGCGTCCATGACCTCCGGCCGCCTGGGCCCCGCGGCCACATGACAGTGCAAGCACTGCTGGTTGCACAGCCGCCCCAGATTGACCTGCAAGGTCCGCACCCGGCCACGGGCCAGGGCTGGAAAGTCGGACGGCAGGAGATGGGAAAGGCTTTCGAGCATGGTCCTTCGATCCTGGTTGGCGGAGAAGAGACCTCCGCACTGTCGGCTCACGCCTGATCCTTCGCAGTTTGCCCGATCACGCCGCGCCAGAAAAACCGCTCAATGGGGATGGTTCCGTGCCTCCCGAGGCGATCCCTCGGGATCGATGGTCGGGACGAAGCGGCGCAGCCGCAGGCTGTTGGTCACCACGAAGAGGCTGGAGACGCTCATGGCGGCGGCGGCGAGCATGGGGTTCAGGAGCCAGCCGGTCCAGGGGTAGAAGAGCCCGGCGGCCAGCGGGATCAGGGCCACGTTGTAGGCGTAGGCCCAGAAGAAGTTGACCCGGATGGTCTTCATGGTCCGCCGCGCCAGGGCGATGGCGTTGGCGCAGGCGGTGAGCTCCCCTGACATCAGGATCAGGTCCCCGGCCTCGACAGCAATGTCGGTGCCGGTGCCGATGGCAATACCCACGTCCGCCTGGGCCAGGGCCGGGGCGTCATTGATCCCATCGCCGACGAAGGCAACCCGGGCACCCGCCTCCTGCAGGCGCCGCACCTCGGCCGCCTTGGC
>JBGSUY010000117.1:0-2329 GCA_041753195.1 Chromatiaceae bacterium | reverse complement strand
CGGCCGCTCTGGCCCTGGGTCTCGACCTGTTACGGGAGCAGGACCTGCGCCCAGCCCTGGCGCGGCTGCGCGTGCCCTCCCTCTGGCTCTTCGGAAGCCAAGACACCCTGGTCCCAGCCGCGGTGGCGCCGCACATCGAGTGGTTGGTTCCGGGGGCCAAGACGCGAGTGATACCGGGGGCCGCCCATGCCCCCTTCCTGTCCCATCCCACCGAGACCGGGGAGGCTATCGCGGCCTTCCTGGCGGGACTCATGCCTCGGCGGCAGGGGCCGCCGTCCACGGGGTTGGACGAGAAGAACCCCACCCGGGACCCAGAGTCCAACAGTCATGTCCCAAACTGTTCCGCATGAGCCGGCCCGGGATCACGACGGCCCCATGACCCAGACCCCCATCGACAAGCAGCGGGCACGCCGGGCCTTCGAGGCGGCGGCGGCGGGCTACGACCTCGCGGCTGTTTTGCAGCGGGAGATCGCAGACCGTTTGCTGGAACGGCTCGATTATGTGCGCCTGGACCCGGAGCGGGTTCTGGATCTCGGCTGCGGCACCGGCTACGCAGTCCAGCCCCTGCACCGGCGCTATCGTCGCGCCCGTGTGATCGCCCTGGACTTTGCCCTGCCCATGCTCCACCGGGCACGCCGCCGCGGCGGCTGGCTCCGGCGCCCCCAGTGCCTGTGCGCGGATGCCGAGAGCTTGCCCCTGGCGGACGGGTCCATGGACCTCATCCTCTCCAACGCGACCCTGCAGTGGTGCAACGATCTGGGAAGGACCTTCGAGGAATGCCTGCGGGTACTGCGCCCGGGGGGGTTGCTGATGTTCACCACCTTCGGACCGGACACCCTGAAGGAGCTGCGCGCCGCCTGGTCTGAGGTCGACGGTTACTCCCATGTGAGCCCCTTCCCCGACATGCACGACCTGGGGGATGCCCTGGTGAGGACCCGCTTCGCCGACCCGGTGATGGATGCCGAGCGCCTTACCGTCACTTACGGGCGGCTTGGAGACCTGATGGCGGACCTCAAGGGCATCGGTGCCCGCAATGCCACCGGCCAGCGCCCACGGGGTCTCACCGGCCCCCGGCGGCTCGCGGCCCTGGAGGCCGCCTATGAGGCCCACCGGCAGGACGGTCGCCTGCCCGCCAGCTATGAGGTGGTCTACGGCCACGCCTGGGTGCCGGAGCAGAAGCCCGTCGCGGGCGGGGTCGCCGTGCCCCTGAGTACAGTCAGGCGTGCGATCGGACGCCCAGCCGAGGGACCCAGCGGGCGCCGGGGGACTGTGTGAAGGGGATCTTCGTCACCGGCACCGATACGGACTGCGGCAAGACCGAGGTCAGCCTAGGCCTGATGGCCGCCTGGCAGGCCCGCGGATTCAGGACGCTGGGGATGAAGCCCGTGGCCACTGGCTGCGAGCCGGGTCCGACCGGCCCCCAGAACGCCGATGCGCTGCGGCTCCAGGCCCAGGGCAGCAGCCTGGCCCCTTATGGCCTGGTGAACCCCTATGCCTTCGAGCCCCCCATCGCCCCCCACATCGCCGCCGGCCAGGCGGGGGTGGAGATCGAGCTGGGCCCTATCGCCAGCGCCTACCGGACCCTGGCGGCCGAGTCGGATTGGGTGGTGGTGGAGGGGGTTGGGGGCTGGCGAGTCCCCCTGAGCACCAGCCTCTCGGTGAGCGACCTGCCCAGGGCCCTGGGGCTACCGGTGCTGATGGTGGTCGGGCTGCGCCTGGGTTGCCTCAACCACGCCCTCCTCACGGCGGAATCCATCCGCGCCCACGGCGCCCATCTGGCCGGCTGGGTCGCCACGGGGATCGACCCCAAGATGGTGGAGAGCGATGCCAATCTGGCCACCCTGGCCGCCCTGCTCGGGTCCCCCTGCATCGGGGTCATCCCCTGGCTGGCCCCCCCCGAGCCTTCGGATCTGGCGTTGTACCTCAACCCGGAGCTGCTCGCCTGGCCCCCGGGCGACCGAGGCCGCCGCGAGACAACACCGGAGACCAAGCCCGAGAAGGGGCAACGCTCAGACCCACCGTCGCGCTGAACTGGTAGAACCCGATGAACCAGCTGTCACCGCCCCTTGAGATCCCAGCCGCCGAGGCCGCCATGCCGTCCGGCTACCGCCGACTCGCGCCGTACCAACTTCGGCTGGCGCTCGTCATCGCCGTCACCTTGAGCGCCGCCCTGGCGCTGACACTGACCCTGACCCTAGTCCCTCCCGCCCAGCAAGAACCCGACCTCGTGCGTCTGCTACGGGGCATGGTGCTGATCAAAGGGACCATCGCGCTCGCCGCCGCGGCCCTGGTCTGGTGGCGGCTGGGCCGACCCCTAGCCGCGGGCCCC
>JBGSUY010000116.1:0-2989 GCA_041753195.1 Chromatiaceae bacterium | reverse complement strand
TGCACCGAGGGCGGCAGCAGAAAGTCGATGTCCCGGTCGATCAGGTGGAACTTGCTCATCTTCCCCAGCCCTCGAAATTGACTCGTCCATTTTACTGGACTCCCTGTCTCAGATCAGGCCCAAAGTCCGACAGGCTGCTAGAGGGCGAAGACTGCCCCGAATGCGGCTCCACGTCATCCCGATGATGGTGAATGACACGGACGCTGCGCACCTGATCGGGAGCTACCGCCAGCCGCTGCGCAAACTCGGATATCCCCAGCTTTGGGCTCAACTGTCGATAGGATGTAACGGCCTGGCCGAGCACGGCGCCGTCCTGGGCCCTGGCCTCAATGTGCAGGTGTTCCGCGATGGGACTACGCCCGCGGTAACGCTTTTGAAGGCGTCCACTGACTTTCAACTGGCCTTCATGATCACGTACCTGGAGCGAAGTGATATCCGCGCCTGCGGAGAGTCGATGCGCTCCATGCGAAGGGTATCGGAGATCTCCGGATCGAGGCCGAGGCTGGCGCATCCGGTCATCGCTACTGCCAGAGGCAACCAAGCGTAGCGAGTCATCCGGGCCCCCAGTGAGTGCGGCCGAAACCTTCCCTGATACGAGCTCTGTTATTCGTCTTTCATCTGTCTCACCTCATTGATCTGAGTTAAACGGAGAATGGCCGATCGCGAGATCGGCGCCGCGGGAGAAGAACCCGTACAGGGCGGGCACCACGAACAGGGTGAGGAAGGTGGAGGACACCAGGCCCCCGACCACCACCGTGGCCAGGGGGCGCTGCACCTCGGAGCCCACCCCGGTGGCGTAGAGGAGCGGGAGGAGCGCCAGCACCGTGGTGAGGGCAGTCATCAGCACCGGTCGCAGGCGCGACAGGGCCCCCTCCAGGATGGCCGGTCCCAGGGCCAGGCCCCCCTCCAGGTTTTGGTTGATGGCGTTGACCATCACCACCCCGTTCAGGACCGCGGTGCCAAACACCGTGATGAACCCGATGGAGCCTGGCACCGAGAGATAGAGCCCCGACAGATACAGGGCCACCACGCCGCCGATGAGGGCCAAGGGCACGTTGAGCATGATGAGCAGCGCCTGGCCGACCGAGTGGAAGGCGAAATAGAGCAGGAGGAAGATCAGCCCCAGGGACAGGGGCACGACGATCAGGAGCCGCTGCTGTGCCCGGCGTTGATTCTCGAACTGCCCGCCGAACAGGACGCTGTAGCCGGCGGGCAGGTCGATCTCCTCGCCGATGCGCCG
The DNA here is from genome assembly GCA_041753195.1 of Chromatiaceae bacterium. Classification (GTDB taxonomy): domain Bacteria; phylum Pseudomonadota; class Gammaproteobacteria; order Chromatiales; family Chromatiaceae; genus Thiodictyon. Next base: position 1,749 of record JBGSUY010000116.1, on the reverse strand, counting down.
GTCAATCTCCGCCACCAGGCCGCCCATGTCACGCCCGCTCACATTGGCCTCGATGACCACCCGCCGCTGCACGTCGTCGCGGCGGATCTGGGGCGGCCCCGACTCGATGCCCACGCTGGCGACATCGCGCAGCCGCACCCAGGCCCCGTTCGCCGCGGTGAGGATCAGCTCGCCGATGGCATCCGGGCTGTCGCGATAGTGGGGTGCCAGCCGCACCAGGATGTCGTAGCGCTCGTTGCCGCGGATCACCTGTCCGGCCTCGGCGCCGCCGATGGCGTCCTCCACCAGGGCCATGACCTGGTTGACCGGGATGCCGAAGCGGGCCAGACGGTCCCGGTCCGGGCGCACCACGAGCTGGGACTCCCCGGCGATGGGCTCCAGGGCCACGTCGCGGGTACCGGGCACCTCCCGCACCAGGGCCTCGATGGCCTTGCCGTGCTCGGCGAGCCCATCCAGCTCTGGGCCGAAGAGCTTGATGGCCAGTTGGGCCTTGACCCCAGAGAGCAGCTCGTCCACCCGGGTGGCGATGGGCTGGGAGAAGGAGAACAGAAGCCCTGGGTGCACCTCCATCGCCGCCTCCATCCGCGCTTGCAGCTCGGGCCTGGTCTTGGCGGTGGTCCACTGTGCCCGGGGCAAGAGACCCGCATAGATCTCGATGTTCGAGACGGGCTCTGGGTCGCCCCCGAGCTCGGCTCGCCCCACGCGGCTCGAGGCATAGGTCACCTCTGGAAAGTCCATCAGGACCGCCTCCAGCCTCGCCGCCACCCCGAGCGAGGTCGCCAGGCTGGACGACGGCGCCAGAGTAACGCGGATATTGAGCGTGCCTTCCTCCAGCTCGGGCACGAACTCGGTGCCCAGCCGAGGAATCAGCCACAGCGACAGGGCAAGCAGGGCGACCGCCACCAGGATCACCAGCCAGCGGGCCCGCAACGCCCAGCGAAGCAGCCGCCGGTAGACCCATTCCAGGGGCACCAACAGGGGGCTGCGTCGCGCCCTGACCGGACGTGGGAAGACATAGCTCGCGAGCGCCGGGACCAGGATCAGGGCCACCAGCACCGAGGCCAGCATGGCCAGCACGATGGCCACCGCCATGGGCTGAAACAGCTTGCCCTCCACCCCCTGCAAGGTGAACAGGGGGGCGAAGACCACGACCACGACCCCGACGGCAAAGAACACCGGGCGCCCGACCTCCCGGGCCGCCTCCTCGATGCGCAGGGCGACACCCCCATTGGCCCCAACGGCGCCGTCCTCCCGGGCCAGGTGCTTGAAGATGTTCTCCACCATGACCACCGAGCCGTCCACCAGCATCCCGATGGCGATGGCCAGCCCCCCCAGCGACATCAGATTGGCGGAGAGCCCCCACCAGGCCATGACCATCAGCGCCAGACCGACGGAGATCGGCACGGAGAGCAGCACCAGCAGGGCGGCACGCAGGTTGAGCAGGAAGAGCGCCAACACCGCGGCGACCAGCACGAAGGCCTGCAGCAGCGCACCGGTGACCGTGGCCACCGCCTGTTCCACCAGGTCCGCCTGGTCATAGAAGGGTTCGATCCTGACCCCTTCGGGCAAGGCCCGCTGGATCGCCGTCAACCGCGCCTTGATGCCATCGATGGTCGCCTTGGTGTTGGCCCCCATGCGCTTGAGGACCACACCGGCCACCACCTCGCCCAGGGCCCGGGGCCGCCCCGCGGCGTCGCGCACGCTCATGGTCACGGCACCCTGGCGGACCTCGGGGCCGAAGGCGATCTC
>JBGSUY010000115.1:0-10785 GCA_041753195.1 Chromatiaceae bacterium | reverse complement strand
ATGGAACTTCTCGTCCGCCGCGGTGGCCTCGTCCACCTTCATCTGCTTGTATTGCTCGGTGGTGCCGGGCGCCTGCTGAGCCGCCGCGTCGGCAGCCGCATCCGCCTGCTCCTGGGCCGTTGCGGCGGCGGCCGCCTGCTCCGAGGCGGTCTCCGCGAAGAGTACGCCGGACAGGGCGATGGTCATGGCCGTGCCGGTTGAAACGATGATTTGCTTGATCGACATTTGCTAATCCTCAGTGTTTGCGATGCGGGAACAGTGGCCGTTCGACGGGTGCTCGGCCAGGGTCCTGCGTCGGTTTCTGGCGGGTTGACCGCCGGTGTTGGGCTCTAAGGGTCACAGCGCCCACCTTTCGCGTACCCTGGGTGTTTGTCCCCAGCCCCGGGTACTTGAACCCGCCCCCCAAAAAGTTAGGCCGACCTGCGCATCCCTTGCTTGGCCTTACGCAGGCCAGAGCGGCATCCGGTGCGGGAGCCCGGCCGCGCCTCCGGTTCGAGACCAGGATGTCCAGGGGCTCGGGAGCGTCGCCAAGCCGCTCGGGGCAGGTATGGCACGAGAGCGGCATCTGTCAGTTGGCACCCTTGACCGTGAGGTTGTTCTCCACCGACTTCACGTTGGGGGTGTTACGGGCGACCTCACTCGCCCTGTCGATACTCTGTTGGGAATCGACGGAACCGGTCAGCGACACCACGCCGTCGGTTGTGGCCACGCTGATCTGCAGCACCTTCAGTTCCGGATCACCCAGAATTGCCCATTTAACCTTTGCGGTGATTGCCGCGTCATCCATGTATTCGCCGGCACTTTCGGCCGTTCTGCCCGCCGACTCCTTGATATCCGTGGCTACCTGTCCCGCCTTGTCCGCCGTCAGATCGATTTGCTGGCCGGCGTTTTCAGCGGGCCCCTCCGATTGAGAGGTGGCTAGTCCGGAAAAGGAGACAAGGGCGCCCGCAAGGACCAGCGCCACGCCAATGGAGAAAGTGTTAGGTGTATATGTTCGGTTGATTCTCATAGGTCGCCCCTCGATTTCTGCGAAATATTCATCGCTCTTCAGCATCGAACCCTGCTCCTCCGCTCGATCGGCTTTCCGACAAGTAGCCGGATCATCGGTCACTACTGGGTTCAGAGCAGTGTTTGCCACTACATCACCTTCCCACACGAATGCTCGAAAGGGAATCCAAGACGCCGAATGCGCTCAACACAAAGAGAATGGCGGCCAGAACAACCACCCCGTTCAAAATCCTCTTGATGGTGGCGTCCATCGGAATGTAGGTATTGATCGCCCACAGGATTACCCCGAAGACGACTAAGACGATGACGATAGTAATCAGTGACATGGACTTCCTCCTTTCACTTCACTTTGAATTGATCCAATTTTAGGCAATACACCCAGGTCGATGTCTGTTCGCTACCGCACAGAGCCGGTGGACGCATGGGATGGAAATCGCTCTTCGAGTAGACTGTGACCCCCTACAGCAGGGGAGCGATTATCTGGGGCTCGATTGATGCGGGACGAGCGGTATATCGTCACAAAGGGTACCAACTCGCCCGGTCGTATCGCTGGCACAACACCCCAGATCGTAGCGGACTGGCAACCCGCTTATCCAATCCGAAGGCCTGAAAGGGGACCCAAGAGCCCGAAGGCTGACAACAACCATAGAACCACGACAATGACCACCACCACGTTCAGGATCTTCTTGATGGTGCTGTCCATCGGGATGTAGTTGTTGATCAACCACAGGCCGACCCCAAGGACCACTAATGCGACGACCAAATCAATCAATGGCATGATGTTTCTCCTGCTCGGCTCTGTCCACGCAATTTGAATTTTAGTCCACTCGCTCCCGGGGCTCTGTCCGGTACCGCACAGATGAGGGTCATTCATGGCCGGGACTAGCCAGAACCCCCCGGGTTCTGGCGTACTTGGGCGGCGGATCCTCGGCACCCCCGGTCGGGGGGGTGACGCGAAGAGGCATCAGTTGCTGCGCTGCACATCCGCGCTGCTGACCCAAATTCCCCAGATCGCCGTCTGCAGTCGGCACCATACCGTGGACAAGCAACTCTGCCGGTGGCTGCTGCTCAGTCTCCACCGCCTGACCTCCAACGCGCTCAGCGTGCCCGCAAGGCTGATCACCAACATGCTGGCGGAGCTGCTCGAGGGGTCGCCGAGGCCGCCGGAAAGCTGCAGGGTGCCGTGCTGACTCACTACAGCCGGGTCCGCATCTTGGTGCTCGGACGGGCTGGGCCTCTGGAGGCGCGCGTCTGCGAATGGTGTAATGCAGATGTAGGGACGGAGTTTCGTCGCCTGCTTCCCGAACTAGTCGCGGAGTGGTCCACCATCGCACCGCACGGATCGCCGAGAGGGACTACGCGTGTGGGTCCGGCTGGCGTGTGCGGCCGCGGGCGATAGCGATTGAGAAGCGCGGTCAGTTGATCCGGCGACGATCCACGAACTCGTCTCTAGGATCATCGAGGACGCAGGGATGGGCCCATGGCACCACGAACGCTGATCGGGCTGGTGCGCGCCATGACGAAAAGCAGGACGTCCGCTCCAAGCCGGCCAAGGACCCCGGGTGGAATGCGCCCCCCGGGGCCGCGCGCGTCTCTCTGCGAACCTAAGGCATTCTTACAATCAAGGGAACAGCATCTCCAGCATGCTTCTTTTCCTGCTTAGCGGCCTTCTTTTCCTTAGGTGTCAGTAGGGCCTGTTTCTTTTTTTCCTTGTTCGATCGCTGCAACTTGGACATTGTTTCACCCCTGCCCTGATCAGGATTCAGGATTGCGGTTGGTGGGTTGTCGTGAGCCGAAGGGCGAGGGAACCCCGCCCCTAAGCCGGAGTCGCTACGCCTTAGTAGCTGCTGCCAAAGGATGGGTCCATGGCGTAGGCTGGGGTGGGCAGGTTGGCCAGCCGGCTGGCTTGCGTCACCGGTCCATCGCCGAAGAGCCGATGCAGGTACTTGCTCCCGCCCTGGGAGGAGAACTGTTTGCCGAGTACCCTAGCCGTTGTCCGCGCGTTAATATACAGGCCATGCTCGAGGTAATGCCTGCGCATGAATACGATCACTGCCCAACGTTCATCGGTCAAAGCGATGCCTTCGCCTTCTGCGAGTGCCAATGATTTTCCGCGATTCCAGCGTTGCCCGGCCAGCTTGAGTAACCGGTCTTCGATGTTGCTGTTCGAGATCTCGGTGCCCTGTAGGGCTGCAGTATATTGGCTCAAAAGGATATCTCTGTGGCAGGCGTATCGATGGGTGGTTAGTAGTTTTACCTATTAACGGACTGTCGCCATCTCATCCATGTAGATTGTGCTCAGTTGTCCAAATAGCAAGGCGTTTGGCTCGCAAAGAAATTGGATTACCCGGTGGATTACCCCGAAGGTGGAGATCGGGTTCATCGCGACGGATTCGACGGAGAATCGCTTGCCGACAAAGGTTGCTACTTTAGCCCGCGCGAGCCTCCGGCTGGATCCGTTTTAACGGTCCATTGCGGGCGGCGGTCTTGCTGGCCGCGTCATCATGGCTCCTCTCGCCTCGGCTTCCTCGTTCCCGGGTGTATGATCCGGAGAGGCGCCGGTGCGCGTAGGGCCCCCCGACAAAGCAAGCGGCCGCCCCCGCGATTCCGGCGCCGGGGCGTGTCTGTGCGTCCGGAGCGAGCGGCCACGAGGGGCTCGGTCATGGTCACGATCATGTCACCCCAGGTGGCATCAAGGCGGCCGTTTGTCGAACGGTTGGGAGGTTGGGGTGGGAACAGTGTGGAAGCCGGGTAACGCCAACTTGTTCCGGCCTTGGCGCCGGATTCGGCAACCTCTGGCTGGAACCCAGCTCGGTGTCGGCTTCGCACCGCCCCCGTCTTCCGGCGTGGAGCCGCCGTTGCGGGCGGAGCTGTTCAGCACCGATCAGATGGAGGAGCACGGCGTCCGGCTCGTGTCCGCTCACCGTCTGGCGCCGGGGCGCGTACCGGACCAACTGCTGGCACGGCTGGCCGCGAACGAACGTGTGCTGATCGAGACCTGCGACCGGCTGACGGCGGCGGTGGCGGCAAACGACCGCATCACGCCCGCCGGGGAGTGGCTGCTCGACAACCTCTATCTGGTCGAAGAACAGATACGCACCGCCAGGCGTCACCTGCCCAAGGGCTACAGTCGGGAGCTGCCCGTCCTGGCGGAGGGGGCTTCGGCCGGTCTGCCGCGGGTCTACGACCTCGCGCTGGAGACCATCGCGCACGGCGATGGCCGGGTGGACCCGGAGAATCTCAGCCGCTTCGTCGCGGCCTACCAGACCGTGGCGATTCTCAAGCTGGGCGAATTGTGGGCCATCCCGATCATGCTGCGATTGACGCTGATCGAGAATCTGCGCCGCGTCGCTGTGCGGATCGCCGCCGGCCGAGCCGACCAAGAGCTGGCCGACGGGTGGGCGGACCAGATGATGGCGATGGCCGAGAAGGACCCGAAGAGCCTGATCTTGGTGGTCGCGGATATGGCGCGGTCCAGCCCACCGATGTCGACTGCCTTCGTGGCGGAGCTGGCGCGTCGACTCCAGGGCCAGAGCTCCGCGTTGGCGTTGCCGCTGACGTGGATCGAGCAGCAGCTTGCCGAGTCGGGCCTGACGATCGAGCAGTTGGTTCAGGCAGAGAACCAGCAACAGGCCGCCGACCAGGTTTCCATCAGCAACAGCATCGGCAGTCTGCGCTTTCTGGGTGCGATGGACTGGCGCGAGTTCGTGGAAGCGATGAGTGTGGTCGAGCGCACCTTGCGTGAGGACCCGGGCGCGGTGTACGGCCTGATGGATTTTGCGACCCGGGACCGTTACCGGCACGTCGTGGAGAAGGTCGCGAAGAAGAGTCGACTTGCCGAATCTGAGGTGGCGCGTCATGCGATTCGCCTGGCGCAGGAGGGTGCGGCTCAGCCAGGCAACGACGAGCGGGCGTCGCATGTCGGGTTTTACCTGGTCGACCGGGGGTTCTTGCTGCTCGAGCTCCGGGCGCAGACGCGCTTGTGGACCCTTGAGTCCCTGCGAAGAAGGCATCGCCAGGTCCCTCTATTCCTGTACCTCGGCGCGATTGCGCTCCTGGCAGGGCTGTTCGCCGGGGGCTTGCTGGCGATGGCGCAGGCCGATGGCGTGCCAGGCTGGGGCCTGGCGCCCCTGGGTGCCCTGGCGCTCCTGGGCACCAGTCATCAGGCGGTCGCGCTGGCGAACTGGCTGGGGACGCTGCTGGTGAGGCCCTTTGCGCTGCCGCGCATGGACTTTTCCGTTGGCATTCCGGCGGAAGCGCGCACCCTGGTGGTGACGCCGACGATGCTCACCAGCGTTTCGGGCATCGATGCCCTGGTAGACGCCCTGGAAGTCCGGTTCTTGGCCAATCGGGACGACAGCCTGCACTTTGGCCTGTTGACCGATCTTCGCGATGCGGATGCGGAGACGCTGCCGGAGGACGAGAACCTGGTGCAACTGGCCGCGCACCGGGTCCAGGCGCTGAATGACAAATACCGGAGCGTCTGGGGCGACACTTTCTTCCTGTTCCATCGCGGACGGCGTTGGAATGCGCAAGAACGGGTCTGGATGGGTTACGAGCGCAAGCGCGGCAAGCTGGCCGACCTGAACGCGCTGTTGCGTGGGGACTCCGAGGGTCGTTTCTCCCGGGTGGTTGGCGATACGGCGATCCTGTTGGGCGTGAAATACGTCATTACCCTGGACACCGATACCCAGCTCCCGCGTGACGCGGCCCGCGAGCTCGTCGGTGCCATGACGCACCCGCTGAATCGGCCGCGCTACGACGCCGACCGGCAGCGCGTCTGCGAGGGGTACGGAATCCTGCAACCCCGCGTGGCAGTGAGCCTGCCCGGCGCCAACCGGTCGCGGTATGCGCGACTGTACGGGAGCGACGCAGGCATCGATCCGTACACCCGTGCCGTCTCCGACCTCTACCAGGATTGGTTCCAGGAAGGCTCGTTCATCGGGAAGGGGATCTACGATGTCGATGCCTTTGAGCAAGCCCTCAACGGGCGCTTTCCCGAGAACCAGATCCTGAGTCACGACCTGCTGGAGGGGTGCTACGCGCGTTCCGGGCTGTTGAGCGATGTGCAGCTCTACGAAGAATATCCCGCGTGCTACAGCGTGGATGTGGGGCGGCGGTACCGCTGGATTCGCGGGGACTGGCAGATTGCGCGGTGGCTGCTGCCGCGGGTGCCGGATCTCGAGGGGCGGCAGCGCAAAAACCCGCTGTCGGGACTCTCGCTCTGGAAGCTCTTCGACAACCTGCGGCGGAGTCTCGTGCCTGCGGCCGTGACCCTGCTGTTCGTGCTGGGCTGGACGCTGCTGTCATCTCCCTTGCTATGGACCCTGGCGGTGCTGGGCATCATCTTGCTCCCCTCTGTGTTGACTTCCCTCGTGGGTCTGCTTGAGAAGCCGGGCGACGCGCGCTGGAGCCAACATCTCGCCATGATCGGACGCTCGGCGGGCCGGCACATGGAACAGGCGGCATTCGAGCTCGTCTGCCTCCCCTATGAGGCCTTCTTCAGCCTGGACGCGATGGTCCGCACGCTCTGGCGGATGGGGGTCAGCCACCGGCGATTGCTCGAATGGACCTCGTCGGGCGACCTGGACCGCACGCGTCGGGGGCTCGTCGCCTCCTACCGGAGGATGGGGATCGCGCCGGCGCTCGCCATCGTCACGGCGTTGGTTCTTTGGGTGCTCCAACCGGGTGCCCTGGCCGTAGCGGGGCCGATCTTGGTGCTGTGGTTGGCGTCCCCCGCGATCGCCTGGTGGATGAGCCGCCCCCTCACTCGCCGCGAGGCCCGTTTGACGGCGGACCAAACCCGCTTTCTCCGCACTACTTCCCGCCGAACCTGGGCGTTCTTCGAGACCTTCGTCGGCCCGGAGGACCACTGGCTGCCGCCGGACAACTATCAGGAGCATCCAGTGGTCGCGCTCGCGCATCGCACGTCGCCGACCAACATGGGACTGTCGCTGCTCGCCAACTTGGCCGCGTATGACTTCGGCTACCTCTCGGTGCGAGGACTCATCGAGCGCACGACCCAGACGCTGGATACCATGGAAGGACTGGAAAGGCATCTCGGCCACTTCTACAACTGGTACGACACCCACTCCCTGAAACCGCTGCAGCCGATCTACATCTCGTCGGTGGACAGCGGCAACCTCGCGGGTCACCTCCTGACCTTGCAGCCGGGGCTGCTAGCACTGGTCGACGCCCCGATCCTGAGCACACGGCTATTCGACGGCATGGCCGACACCTTCAGGCTGTTGGCGGACGCGCCTGAAGGGATCCTTCCGGCCCCCTTCTCACTCTTTCGGCAGACGCTGGAGTCGGTCTCCACGGCGCGCCCAACCACGCTTGCGGCGGCGCGGTCGTCGCTCGAGCGACTGGCGACTACCGCCGCGGACGGGGTTCGTGGCCTGCACCTGAACGCCGGCAGCGAAGCGGATGGTTGGGCGCAGGCATTGGCCCGGCAAAGCCAGAACGCCCTGGATGAGTTGCTGTTCCTCGCGCCCTGGGTCGTGCTGCCGGCCGCACTGAATGGCCTTCGTGACGTCCCCGGTATCAGCGCGATCCCCACGCTGCGCGAATTGTCCCGACTTGAGGTGGAGTCGTTGCCGGCCCTGGAGCAGCGAGTCGACGCGGAGGCGACCGCCGAGGATCGCGCGTGGCTGAGCGCGTTGCGTCCACTGCTCCAGGAGGCCAGCCGCCGCGCTGAGGATCGGATCAGCACGATCGAGCGACTGGCCGTGCAAGCCGGCGACCTGGCCCAGATGGACTACGAGTTTCTGTTTGACAAGACACGCCATCTACTGGCGATCGGCTACAACGTGAGCGACCGGCGGCGGGACCTGAGCTACTACGACCTGTTGGCCTCGGAAGCGCGCCTGGGCACCTTCGTGGCGATCGCCCAGGGCCGATTGCCACAGGAGAGCTGGTTTGCGTTGGGACGCCTGCTGATCATCGCCGGCGGCGAGCCGACGCTCCTGTCGTGGAGCGGTTCGATGTTCGAGTACCTCATGCCGCTGCTGGTGATGCCGACCTACGAGAACACCCTCCTCGACCAGACCTATCAGGCGGCGGTGGCCAGGCAAATCGCCTATGGCGGGCAGCGCGGCGTACCCTGGGGCGTTTCGGAATCCGGCTACAACACGGTCGACGCGCATCTGAACTACCAGTACCGCGCCTTCGGTGTACCCGGCCTGGGGCTCAAGCGCGGGCTGGCCGAGGACCTGGTCATTGCCCCCTACGCCTCCGCGCTCGCGCTGATGGTGGCGCCGGAGGCCGCGTGTCTCAATCTGCAGCGACTCGCCGCGGCCGGGTTTGCCGGCCGATTCGGCTTCTTTGAGGCGATCGACTACACGCCCTCCCGGCTACCGCGCGGGCAGACGAGCGCCGTGGTTCGGTCCTACATGGCCCATCACCAGGGCATGAGTCTCCTGGCCCTGGCCTATGCGCTGCTGGACCGCCCGATGCAGCGGCGCTTCGAGTCGGCGCCGCTGTTCCAGGCGACCGCCCTGCTGCTCCAGGAGCGCATTCCAAAGACCCCGGCGTTCTACTCCCAGATCGCCGGAGAGATCACCGCTATCCGGACCACCTCCGGCGGTCAGGAGGCGCCGGTGCGCGTGTTCACCAGCCCCACCACACCGATACCGCAAGTGCAGTTGTTGTCGAACGGCCGCTACCATGTGATGGTGACCAACGCGGGCGGCGGCTACAGCCGCTGGAAGGACTACGCCGTCACCCGCTGGCGCGAAGACACCACCTGCGACCCCTGGGGCACCTTCTGTTACCTCCGCGACCTGGCAAGCGGCGCGGTCTGGTCCACCGCCTATCAGCCGACGCTCCAACAGCCGGACCACTTTGAGGCGATCTTCTCGGAGGGACGCGCCGAGTTTCGCCGCCACGACCACGAGATCGAGTCCTATACCGAGACCGTCGTGTCGCCCGAGGACGACATCGAGCTGCGCCGGGTTCGCATCACCAACGATTCCCGGACCCGCCGGGTCATCGAGGTCACCAGTTACGCGGAGGTCGTGCTCGCCCCGCCCGCCGCGGATGCGCTGCATCCCGCGTTCAGCAACCTCTTTGTCCAGACGGAGATCCTCCACCCGCAACCGGCGATCCTCTGCACCCGCCGGCCGCGCTCCCGTGACGAGCAGGTGCCCTGGATGTTTCACCTGATGGTGGTGCGCGGGGCGGACTGCGGGGCGGTGTCCTACGAGACGGATCGGATGCGGTTCATCGGGCGCGGCCGCACGGTCGCTGCCCCCGAGGCGCTCCGCGAGGATGGGTTGCTCTCGGGCAGCGCCGGTTCGGTGCTGGATCCGATCGTCGCCATTCGCTATCGAGTCACCCTCGATCCCGATCAATCGGCCACGATCGATCTGGTCTCCGGCATCGGCGACACCCGCGACATCGCCCTGGGCCTGGTCCAGAAATACCAGGATCAGCGGTTGGCGGATCGCGTCTTCGACCTGGCCTGGACCCACAGCCAGGTGTGCCTGCGGCAGATCAATGCCACCCCGGCCGACGTGCAACTCTACGGTCGTCTGGCCGGCTCAATCCTCTACGCCAATGCCTCACTGCGCGCCGATGCGAGCATCCTCAGCCAGAACCGTCGGGGGCAATCGGGGCTGTGGAGCCACGCGGTTTCCGGCGACGTGCCGATCGTGCTGTTGCAGATCAGCGACCCGGCGAACCTGGAGCTTGTCCGCCAGATGGTGCAGGCCCACGCCTATTGGCGCCTGAAAGGGCTGACCGCGGACCTGGTGATCTGGAACGAGGCCCGCAGCGGTTACCGGCAAGAAGTCCAGGACCACATCCTGGGGCTGATTGCGGCCGGCGTCGAGGCGCACGTGGTGGATCGCCCGGGAGGCATCTTCATCCGACCGGCGGATCAGATCTCGGACGAGGACCGCATCCTGTTTCAGACGGTGGCCCGGGTCATCATCAGCGACCGCTTGGGGACATTGACGGAGCAGCTCGGCCGGAACAGCGCGATGCCCCGGCGCGTTCCGCGCTTCAGGCCGAGCCGGGCCCACCAGGCCGAACCACAGGTGCCACCGTTGCCGCGGACCGATCTCATCTCCTTCAACGGAGTGGGGGGCTTCACCCCGGATGGCCACGAATACATCGTTACGACGGCACCCGGCCAAGCGACTCCGGCACCCTGGGTGAACGTACTGGCGAATCCGCAATTCGGGACCGTCATCTCGGAGAGCGGGGGGGCCTACACCTGGGGCGAGAACGCCCACGAGCTCCGCCTCACCCCCTGGCACAATGACCCGGTGAGCGACGGGAGCGGGGAAGCCCTTTACCTTCGCGACGAGCAGAGCGGCCACCTCTGGTCGCCCACGGCACTGCCCTGCGGCGGGGCGACGCCCTACGTCACCCGGCATGGCTTCGGCTACAGCGTATTCGAGCATGCCGAGGGTGGCATCCGCTCGGAGCTATGGGTCTATGTGGCCGTGGATGCGCCGGTCAAGTTCTCGCGGCTCCTGGTCCGCAACAGCTCCGGCCGGCCGCGCCGGCTGTCCGCGACCGGCTACGTGGAATGGGTGCTGGGCGACCTGCGGCCGAAGACGGCCATGCACCTGACCACCGAGGTCGACCCCTACAGCGGCGCGCTCTACGCCCGCAACCCCTACAACAGCGAGCTCCCCGACCGCGTCGCCTTCTTCGACGTGGACGACGGCAACCGGACCACCACCTGCGACCGCGTCGAGTTCATCGGCCGCAACGGTAGCCTGGGGCGTCCGGCGGCGCTGGCACGCACCCACCTGTCTGGCCGGG
>JBGSUY010000114.1:0-1953 GCA_041753195.1 Chromatiaceae bacterium | reverse complement strand
CGGCCTTCGCCGAGACCGGCTCGGAGGAGCTCAAGCAAGGGCTCGAGGCCTGGTGGTCCGGGATCGGGGACGGTCTGGGGGATGGGGCCGTGGCCCTGGAGTCCCTGCGCATCCCGGGCGGCCCCGAGCCGTTTGTGGTGGATGCCTCCCACCGGGGGATGCTGGCGCGGTTCCTGGCCGGGGACCCGGAGCCCCCGGCGATCCCGGTCATCCTGGCTGCCCTCGACGCGTGGGAAAGGGCGGGCTCCAGGGTATATGATCCTGGACGATAGGGCAGGCCGGAGCCGGCTCTCTCAGGCTACCGGTCGGTCGCTGCTGCGTGCGCCTTGCGCGGGAGCTCGGTGCCTCATCGAGGGGCGGTCTCGGCGTATCACCGGCGTCCATGGCCAACACCCAGGTCCGGCGGGCTCTAGGCAGCTCCAATCAGATTCCCAGAACGATTCCCATGGACACCCAAACACTCATCGACGCCTTCGAGCACCTCGACACCTGGGAGGAGCGCTACGAGCTGATCTCCGAGCTTAGCCGCGACCTCCTGCCCCTGACCGCATCCGATCGGATCGACGCCAATCTGATCAAGGGCTGCGACACCCGGACCTGGCTCACGGGGCAAGTGGTCCCGGGCACGGCGTCCCGACTGGAGTACCGGGCGGAGGCCGAGGGGCCCCTGGTGCAAGGCCTGGTGGCCGTCCTCCTGATGCCCTTTCAGGGCAAATCCCCGGAGGAGGTGCTGGCGACGGACCCCTATCCCTTCATCCGGCGTCTCGGGCTCGATTCGGCGCTCAGCGCCAAGCGCCAGGCCGGGATGCAGGCCTTCATCGAGCGGGTCAAGGCCATCGCCGCCCGGTACTGCGCCGCCGACTGACCGCCGCGGGTGGCCCCCCATCAGCGGTGAAGTCGCCTGCACCAATGCGGCCTTCAGCCGGCTCCAGGGGCGTCATAGCGCTCCCGCGGCTGGGCTCGGAGCATCCAACGGACGTAGTCTGCCGCCTCCGCGGCACCCTCCGCCGGGGCCCAGGGCGCAAAGTCTTGCGGCGCGACGGGGGCGTATGGCCCAGGTTTGCACTCGAACACCACCGTGTCCGGCTTCAGGCAGACCACCGAGTGCCAGGTGCCCTCCGGCGACTCAAGCCCCTTGGACCGCTTATGGGCCCCCGACTCCAAACGGGTGATCACCCGTCCCTCATCATCGAACTCCAGCCAGGCCACGGCGCCCCTGAGCACCAGCAGCAGCTCCCATTTGGGAGGGTCCCGGTGCCGATGGGGCCGCAGATAGGTCCCGGGCTGCAGCGCGATCAGCATCCGCTGCACGGGCTCCGCGTGGGACCCGTGGATCAGGTGATGGGCACGGCGCCGCGGCGCCTCGTCCGCCTCCGCGCAGAGTGCATCGAAAAGGGTGTTGTCGATGGGCTTCATGGCGTGCCGGTTGGGACCTGAAGCAAGTCTTACCTGGGACCTCGCAATGCTGTGCGAGATGGGGGCGCGGGGCCCGCGTTTCGAACGACGCCGTGTCCGTTGATCCACTGACCGTGACGCGAGATCCTCGACTGCAACCGCCCCCAGCAGGTCCACCTTCGCCTTTCGGGACCAGTATCCTCTGCCCAGGCTTTCCCCCGGAACAGCTATCTGTGGACCCGTATTCCCGAAGAAGCAACGCCTTCAAAACGCTGGTTCTCGCTGCTGGCAGTGGGGGCATGGGTAATCGTTTGCCTCAAGCTGCGTTTGCTCAATGCGCTTTTCTTCGGCATTATGTAGCAACTACGCATAGTTAAGGAATCAATCGGTTAGGTGGCGGGCTCGCGCTTTGAGCCACCGCGGGGCGCATCCTGAGGGCACGCACCCAGCCCCGGAGCCGCCCATGCACCAGCCCCACTTCCTGCTCTCGGCCGCCGCCCGCTCGCTGTCAGTGCGGGAGATCTTCGGACTCGGCGACGAACGCGCCTTCGAGCTGCT
>JBGSUY010000113.1:0-9314 GCA_041753195.1 Chromatiaceae bacterium | reverse complement strand
CTCGCCACCGGCGAGCATGGCATCGGCGAGGGCCTGCTTGCGCGCCTGGAGCTCGGCGACCCGCTGCTCGACGGTGCCCTCGGTGAGGAGCTTGTAGACGAATACCGGCTTGTCCTGACCGATGCGGTGGGCGCGGTCCGTGGCTTGGCGCTCAGCGGCCGGGTTCCACCAGGGGTCGTAGTGGATCACGGTATCCGCGGCGGTCAGGTTGAGGCCGCTGCCCCCCGCCTTGAGGCTGATGAGGAAGAGGGGCACCTCCCCAGACTGAAAACGGTCCACCGGCAGGGCGCGGTTGCGGGTACGGCCGGTGAGCTTGACGAAGGCCTCGCCCTCCTTCCAGCCACCCTTCATCAGCTCCTCCTCGATCAGGGCCAGCATGCTGGTGAACTGGGAGAACAGGAGCACCCGTCGGCCCTCCTCGAGCAGCCCCGGCAGCAGGGTCATGAGCAGCTCGAGCTTGGCGGAGCCGGCAACCCGGCGCGCACCCTCCAACGCCACGAGGCGTGGGTCGCAGCACACCTGGCGGAGCTTCAGCAGGGCATCGAGGATAATGATGCCGCTCCTGGCCAGACCCTTACGTTCCACCTCCTGGCGCACCCGGGCGTGCAGGGCCAGGCGCAGGGTCTCGTAGAGGTCCCGCTGATCGCCGGCGAGGGGGATCTCCCGCAGGATCTCGATCTTGGGCGGCAGCTCCGTGGCCACCGCCTCCTTGGTGCGGCGAAGCAGGACGGGGGCGACCCGGCGGCGCAGCTGCTCTTGGCGGGCCTGATCCCCGAGTCGCTCGATGGGGTTGCGGAACAACCGCCGAAAGCGGCGCTCGTCCCCCAGCACCCCCGGCATGAGGAAGTCGAGCAGGGACCAGAGCTCCCCCAGATGGTTCTCCAGGGGGGTGCCGGTGAGACACAGGCGGTGGCGCGCATCCAGGCGGCGAGCCGCCTCGGCGGCCTTGCTGCGGGGGTTCTTGATGGCCTGGGCCTCGTCCAGGATGAGTAGATGAAAGGTGCAGGCGCAGAGCGTCTCCAGGTCCCGTGGTAGCAGGGGGTAGGTGGTGAGCACCAGATCGTACTCACCCAGGGCCCCAAATTCCGCGTGCCGATCGGGGCCGTGGAGCAGCAGGACCCGCAGGGCTGGGGCGAAACGTTCGGCTTCGCGGCGCCAGTTGAACATCAGGCTGGTGGGGGCAACCACCAGGCTGGGGCGGTCGGCTCGCCCGCTGCCCTTCTCCACCAGCAGGTGGGCCAGGGTCTGGACCGTCTTGCCGAGGCCCATGTCGTCCGCGAGGATGCCGCCCAGCCTTTGCTCGCGCAGGAATTGGAGCCAGTCGAGCCCCCGGTGCTGATAGGGCCGCAGCTCCGCCATTAGACCCGCGGGCATGGGGACCGCCGGGAGCCCCTGAAAGTCCCGGAGACGCCGCCCCCAGTCCCGCGCCGCATCCCCACCCTGCCAGCCCAGCCCCGGGTCTGCTGCCTCCAGCTCCGCGAGCTGCGCGGCCTGAAGGCGCGGCAACCTCAGGAGCCCGTCCTCCCCCAGGGGCCGTTGCGGATCGTAGAGCTCGATCAGGGTGGAAAGGATGGGCCTCAGGCGCCGCACGGGCATCAGGATCAGCCGGCCGTCGTCCAGACGGACCGGCACCTGAGTGTCGGCGTCCATCTGCGCCAGCCTGGCCGGCGCGAGGTCGGCCTGAGAGCGTTGGACGAGCCCCACCAGGACTGGGAGCAGGTCCAGGCGGTCGCCGTCCACCTCCACGCCCAGTCCCACAGCGAGCCAATGTCCCCCGTCCCGCTCGGCGATCTCCAAGCGCCAGTCGCCCAATCGGGCGAGCCGGAAGCGGAAGCCCTCGGTAACTTGTATCCGCCAGCCCTGGGCCTCCAGCCGGGGCGCCTGCTGCTCCATGAAGGCGAGCCAGGCCTGATCGCCCGTTAGCTCGAGCGCCAGACCCAGCTCCGCGCCCCGGTCGAGATCAAGGGCCTGCCGGAAACCCAGGGCCTCCAGGGTCCGCAGGGCTTCCGCCTCCGCCCCCAGGTCGCGCTCGCTCTCCACCAGCACCCCCTGCTCGACGCGCCGCAATATCCGCTGCGAGTCCAGGGGGGATGCAATGATGTTGCCGTAGGCGAAGCTCAGGTCTGCCCCGTGCCACCAGTCGGGCTCCCGCTTGACGCCCCAGAAGCGGTCGGCGAGCCCCGCCGCCAGGTCCTCGCTGCGCAGGCGCAGACAGGGGACGGGCCGCTCCGTGGGGACCCGCCTGTGCTCGGGGCTCGACGACAGGGGCAGTCCAAGTCCCTTGAGCCGTGGTCGCACGGACGCCTCCAAATCACCCGCGCAGTCCGGGGCGATCGACGGGGCCATGGCCAGCAGGCCGGCCTCCCAATCCCCCAGGCTCGTCGCGATGGGGCCGCAGTCCCCGGACTCGGTGTTCAGGTACCAGGGTGGGCTCAGCGGGATCAGCGCGAGCCCCGGGGGCTCGGCCTCCAGGGCCACGCGCAGGCGGGCGTCCTCGGTGAGGTGCCAGGAGAGCTGGCCCCGAATCTCACCGCCGTCGCGCAGCACCGGGCCCCCCAAGTCCTCCCAGTAGCCGCGGCCGCTCTTCACGATGGCGCGCAAGGCGTCCGTACCGGTCTCCTCGGTCAACAGGGTCTCGGTCGTCTCTCCGCCCCCACGTCCGGCCCGAATCAGGGCCAGGATCCGTTGGTCCTCCGGTCTCACAAAGCTGGCCCGGGACTCGCCGGCGATGTTGAAGGGTTGGGGCTTACCGTCCTCTCCAGTCAGGAGACGCCGGACCTTGCCCGCGCGCACCAGGGCGCGGCGCAGGCCCTGCCGTTCCTCGATCCGGACGAAATAGAGGAGCCGATAGGGGTCCTCGGACTGGGTACTGGCGGTCAGGCGCTCGGCCCTCTCCAACCAGCGGCGCAGCTCCTGGGGGAGGCCCGGAGCGGATCCAGGCGGGGGGCGCGGCGCCCTCTGCCTGTACAGCGACAGCAACAGGGCGGCCACGTGCTTGCAGTTGTATCCGACCGGACAGGAGCACTGTCCCACCACCGGAGCAGCGTCCTCCCCGGGCCGTCCCAGGGCCACGATACATTGGTAGACCCGGCCTCCGGAGCCCCGCACCCGCCCCGTCGCTAGGCCCCGGGCGGGGTCGTACTCGGCGGCCAGCACCCGGCCGTCCCGGAGGTAGCGGGCGCCCCGCTCCAAGTAGGTCGGTGGGATGGAGGTCTCGAGAAGCTGCAGATCAAGGGGCAAGGGTAGGGTCGACATGGGCATCCCGTGGGCTATTCCGGGCGCGGAGACTACCAGATGCCGGGCGCTCGAGTCCGTCTCAATCGGACCGGCGCTTAAGGAGAGTCGGGGCTACCGTCTTGGGGCCTGGGGGCGCTCCCGTGTTAAACTCTCGCGTCTTTTCTAACGCCTTTTTGCCGCCCCCTTGGGCGGGGCCCGCGGACATCGCCGCCGGGTGCCCCCGTCAGACTGGAAGCCGTCATCGCCCATGCCCGATTTCGCCCGAGAAGTCCTGCCGATCAACCTCGAGGACGAGATGCGCCAGTCCTACCTCGATTACGCCATGAGCGTGATCGTGGGCCGCGCGCTTCCGGACGTGCGCGATGGTCTCAAGCCCGTTCATCGGCGGGTGCTCTTCTCGATGAGCGAGCAGGGCAACGTGTGGAACCGGGCCCACCGCAAGTCCGCCCGCGTGGTCGGCGACGTGATGGGCAAGTACCACCCCCACGGTGACGCGGCCATCTACGACACCATGGTGCGCATGGCCCAGCCCTTCTCGCTGCGCTACCTGCTGGTAGACGGCCAGGGAAACTTCGGCTCGGTGGACGGGGACCCGCCGGCGGCCATGCGCTACACGGAGGTGCGCCTGACCCGCATCGCCGACGCAATCCTGGACGATCTGGACAAGGAGACGGTCGACTTCCAGGCGAACTACGACAGCAGCGAGCAGGAGCCCACGGTCCTGCCGGCCCGATTCCCGAATCTGCTTGTAAATGGCTCCTCGGGGATCGCAGTAGGGATGGCTACCAACATCCCGCCCCACAACCTGCGGGAGGTCATCGACGCCTGCCTCGCCATCATCGCCAACCCACTGATCTCCATCGAGGAGCTCATGGAGGTGGTGCCGGGGCCGGATTTCCCGACCGCCGGCCTCATCAATGGGGTGCGTGGAGTACGGGAGGCCTACCGCACCGGGCGCGGGCGCTGCATCATGCGCGCCCGCACGGAGGTCGAGACGCAGAAACGCAGCGGGCGCGAGGCCATCGTCGTCACGGAGATCCCTTACCAGGTCAACAAGGCCAGGCTCCTGGAGCGCATCGCCGAGCTGGTGAAGGAGAAGAAGATCGAGGGCATTGCCCACGACGGGCTGCGGGACGAGTCCGACAAGGACGGCATGCGCATCGTCATCGAGCTCAAGAAGGACTGCTACCCCGAGGTGCTGCTCAACAACCTCTACCAGCACACCCAGATGCAGTCGGTGTTCGGCATCAATATGGTCGCCCTGGTGGACGGCCAGCCGCGCACCCTGAACTTGAAGCAGATGCTCGAGTACTTCCTGCGCCACCGACGCGACGTGGTGACTCGCCGGACCCTGTTCGAGCTTCGCAAGGCCCGCGACCGGGCCCACGTCCTGGAAGGCTTTGCCATTGCGCTCGCCAACCTGGACGCGGTGATCGAGCTGATCCGCGCCTCCGCGAGCCCGGCCGAGGCCCGGGAGGGGCTGATGGCGCGACCCTGGCCGCCGGGGGCGGTCACCGGCATGCTGGAGCGGGCCGGCGCGGACCAGACCCGTCCGGATGACCTGGATGCGGGGCTCGGACTCACGGACGCCGGCTATCGATTGAGCGAGCGCCAGGCCAAGGCGATCCTGGATCTGCAGTTGCACCGCCTGACCGGACTGGAGCAGGAGAAGATCCTCAAGGAGTTCGAGGAGATCCTGGATCGAATCGCCGAGCTGCTCCTGATCCTGTCGGACCCGGACCGGTTGATGGCGGTGATCCGCGACGAGCTCACTGCCATCCGCGATCAATTCGGAGACGCGCGCCGTACCGAGATCCAGGTGGACCACACGGACCTCACCCTGGAGGACCTGATCGCCCCCGAGGACGTGGTGGTCACCCTGTCCCACCAGGGCTACGTCAAGGCCCAGCCCATCAGCGACTATCAGGCCCAGCGGCGCGGCGGCAAGGGCAAGAGCGCCACCTCCTTCAGGGAGGAGGACTTCATCGACCGCATCTTCGTGGCCAACTCCCACGACACGGTCCTGTGCTTCTCCAGCCGCGGCCGGGTCTACTGGCTCAAGGTCTACGAGCTGCCCCAGGCAGGACGCGGTGCCCGCGGCCGGCCCATGGTGAACCTCCTGCCCCTGGAGCAGGGGGAGCGCATCAACGCGGTGCTGCCGGTGCGCGCCTACGAGGAGGGCAATTTCGTCTTCATGGCCACCAGCGCCGGCACCGTAAAGAAGACCCCGCTGACGGACTTCTCAAGACCCCTCTCTCGGGGCATTATCGCCATCGACCTGCACGAGGCCGAGGTCCTGGTGGGGGTCGCCATCACCGACGGCAACCAGGACCTGATGCTCTTCACCTCGGCAGGCAAGGCGGTGCGTTTCAACGAGGCCCACGTGCGTGCCATGGGACGCGCCGCCCACGGGGTGCGCGGCGCCTGGCTGGGGGAAGGCCAGCGGGTGGTCTCGCTCCTGGTGTGCGAGCCGGGGACCGTGCTCAGCGTGACCGAGAACGGTTACGGCAAGCGCACCCCCATCGAGGACTTCCCGGCCAAGGGGCGCGGCACCAAGGGGGTCATCGCCATCTCCACCAGCGAACGCAACGGCGCCCAGGTGGGCGCTGTGCTGGTCCGCCCCGGGGACGAGATCATGCTGATCACCGAGGGCGGTACCCTGGTGCGCACCTCGGTGGACCAGATCTCGGTGGTTGGGCGCACCGCCCAGGGGGTCAAGCTCATCAGCCTGGGGGAGGGGGAGCGCCTGCGCTATGTGGAGCGCGTCGTCGCCCTCGAGGTCGAGAACGGGGACGAGAACGGCGGTGACACGGGCGACCCAACCGATGGCGACCCGGACCTCGACGCCCCCCAGGACCGCGGCACCGGCCCGAACGAAGACGGCTCAGACCCCACCGATTGAACCATCGATTGCGACGGAGACCCGACCATGGCTCGCGTATTCAACTTCAGTGCCGGCCCGGCCATGCTGCCCGAGCCCGTCCTGCGCCAGGCCCAGGAGGAGATGCTGGATTGGCAGGGCAGCGGCATGTGCGTGGCGGAGATGAGCCACCGGGGCAAGGAGTTCATGACCATCGCCGCCCAGGCGGAGGCGGACTTCCGGGAGCTCCTTGCCATCCCCGCCAACTACAAGGTCCTGTTCCTCCAGGGCGGTGCCTCCAGCCAATTCGCCATGGTCCCCATGAACCTGCTGCGCGGGGCGGAGGGGGCGGACTATCTCAACACCGGCTCCTGGTCCAAGAAGGCCATCGCCGAGGCGCGCCGTTTCGGCACCGTCAACGTGGCCGCTTCCACCGAGGACGGGCGCTTCACCCGCACCCCGGCCCAGTCCGAGCTCAATCTCAGTGAGAACGCCGCCTATGTCCACTACACCCCCAACGAGACCATTGAGGGCGTCGAGTTTCCCTATGTGCCGGAGACTGATGGCAGGCCCCTGGTGGCGGACATGTCCTCCACCCTCCTCTCGCGCCCCATCGATTGCGATCGCTACGGGCTCATCTATGCCGGCGCCCAGAAGAACATCGGCCCGGCCGGCCTCGTCATCGTGATCGTCCGCGAGGATCTGCTCGGCCAGACCCTGCCCGCGACCCCGACCATGCTCGATTACAAGGTCCAGGCCGACAACGACTCCATGTACAACACACCGCCGACCTACGCTTGGTATCTCGCCGGGCTGGTGTTCGACTGGTTGAAGGGCATCGGCGGCCTGGAGGCGATGGGCAAGATCAACGCCCGTAAGGCCGAGCTCCTCTACAAGACGATCGATGACTCGGGCTTCTTCAAGAACCCGGTCGAGCCGGCGTCGCGCTCCTGGATGAACATCCCCTTCACGCTCGCCAACCCCGAGCTGGACGACACCTTCATCAAGGAGGCCAAGGCCGCCAACCTGACCACCCTCAAGGGCCATCGCTCGGTCGGCGGCATGCGCGCCAGCATCTACAATGCAATGCCGCAGGAGGGCGTCGAGGCGCTGGTCGGCTTCATGCAAGAGTTCGAGCGCAAGCACGGCTGATGAACCGCGTCCCTGATGTGATATGCACGGTCGGCGTATCGGCTAGGCCCCGCATGTCACTTCGGCCCTCGGCACCGACGCGGTTCAGATTTTAAGATTCATTATTCTGAATCGCGTCGGCTAAAAGACCAGTTGACGCGCGCGACGCTCGATCCTCCAATCCAACATCCGCTTATCACTCAGGACGCGATTCAGTGTTCAAAATTCAGACGCTTAATAACATCGCGGTTGCCGGGCTCGATCGGTTGCCGCGTGACCGCTACGAGGTCGCCTCGGAGATCGCCCATCCGGATGCCATCCTGGTGCGCTCGGCCAAGATGCAGGCGTCGGAGATCCCGCCGAGTGTCCAGGCCATCGGGCGCGCCGGCGCCGGCACCAACAACGTCCCGGTCGAGGCCATGACCGAGCGCGGCGTAGCGGTTTTCAATGCGCCAGGCGCCAACGCCAATGCCGTCAAGGAGCTGGTGATCGCCGGCATGTTGATCGCGGCGCGCAACATCGGTCAGGCTTGGCGTTTCGCGCGTGAGCTCGTGGGCGACGATACGGCCATCCACCAGGCGGTCGAGGCGGGCAAAAAGCAGTTCGTGGGCTTCGAGCTGCCGGGCCGCACCCTGGGCGTCATCGGTCTCGGTGCAATCGGCGTGAAGGTCGCGAACGCGGCTCGCTCGCTCGGGATGCATGTCGTCGGCTACGACCCGACCATTACGGTCCAGCGCGCCTGGCAGCTCGAGAGCGACGTGCAGCCGGCGCTGAGTATCGACGATCTGCTGTCGCGCTCGGACTTCGTCACCTTCCACGTCCCGCTCACCGACGACACCCGGCGCATGATCAACGCCGAGCGTCTGCGCACCCTGCGCAAGGGTGCGGTGCTGCTGAACTTCTCGCGCGACGGGATCATCGACGACGACGCCGTCGTCACCGCACTGGACCAGGGGCACCTCTACGC
Source organism: Chromatiaceae bacterium (assembly GCA_041753195.1). Taxonomy (GTDB): domain Bacteria; phylum Pseudomonadota; class Gammaproteobacteria; order Chromatiales; family Chromatiaceae; genus Thiodictyon. Next base: position 1,119 of record JBGSUY010000113.1, on the reverse strand, counting down.
CTATTGTTGCGACTTTCCGAGTAATCTGTTGAAGAACCATCCGCGGGTGATCACCCTGCCGCATCTCGGCGCCTCGACCAAGGAGGCGGAGGAGAACTGTGCCGTCATGGTCGCGGAGCAGGTTCGGGATTATCTGGAGAATGGCAACGTGACCAACTCGGTCAACTTCCCCGAGATCAATCTCCCGCGCAACGGCGGCTTTCGCATGGCGATCGTCAACAGCAACGTGCCCAACATGGTCGGCCAGATTTCCACCGACCTGGCCGCTGCCGGGCTGAATATCCTGGATATGCTCAATCGCTCGCGCGGCAACGTCGCGGTGACACTGATCGATATCGATCAGCGGTGTCCGGAAGATACGGCAAAGCGATTGCGCGCCATCGACGGCGTTCTCTCGGTGCGCTGTCTCGGGACGCGGGAACAGATCGACTGATGGAGCAACCGAGCGCAAAGGGTGATGCCCTGGATGACGTGCGTAACCGGATCGACGCGATCGATCTGGAACTGCTCAGTCTGATCAGCGAGCGCGCCCGTTGCGCCCAACAGGTCGCTCATATCAAGACGGCGGCCGACGGCAACCAGGTGCAGTTTTACCGGCCCGAGCGCGAGGTCACGGTCCTGCGTCGCATCAAGGCCGCCAATCCCGGGCCGCTCGACGGCGAAGAGGTCGCGCGGCTGTTCCGCGAGATCATGTCCGCCTGTCTGGCGCTGGAGCGCCCGCTCAACGTCGCCTTCCTCGGTCCGGCCGGGACCTTCACTCAGGCTGCGGCCATCAAGCATTTCGGCCATTCGGTCAGGACCTTCGCCCTGGCGACCATCGGGGAGATCTTCCGCGAGGTCGAGGCCGGCTCCTGCGATTTCGGCGTGGTCCCGGTCGAGAATTCGACCGAGGGCGTGGTGAGCCACACCCTGGACATGTTCATGACTTCGCCGCTCATGATCACCGGCGAGGTGAGTCTGCGGATCCACCACCACCTCATGAGCGTGACGGATGATCTTTGCGCCATCCGCACCCTGTATTCGCATCAGCAATCACTGGCGCAGTGCCGCGGGTGGCTCGATCGCCATCTCCCGAACGCGGAGCGCGTCGCCGTCGGCAGCAACGCCGAAGCCGCACGC
>JBGSUY010000112.1:0-2114 GCA_041753195.1 Chromatiaceae bacterium | reverse complement strand
ACGAGGGCAGGTGGAGAAGGATGGCTATCCTTTCGAGATCCTGAGCGACCTGGACGACCGCGTGATGAAGACCTACCGTCTCTATTTTCCTGTGCCAATCGCCTTGAGCACGCTCTACCGGGAGCGCCTCGGCCTGGATCTGGCCGAATTCAACGGCCCCGGGCGCGACGGTCTGCCCGTTCCGGCCACCTTCGTCATCGACCGTCAGGGGCTCGTCCAGGGGGCCTTCGCGGACACCGATTACCGCAAACGCATGGAGCCCGCCGCGATCCGGGACGCCCTGGCCGGTCTACCGACCCCTTGAGGGCCCCCGGAGTGGACCCGTCAACGGAGGGACAGACGGAGCCCTGGGCATCGCCCCGGCTGGTCTGGCGCGAGGAGTGGTGCCTCGGCATTGAGGCGCTGGATACCGACCACCGGGAGCTGATGCGGCTCCTGAACCGGCTGCTGGAGTCGCAGGGGCAAGCCCTCGGAGACTCCGAAAGGCATCAAGCCGATGGCGGGCAAGGACCGGCGGAGCCCGGCCAGGTGGCGGACCTCGCCACCCTGATTGCCCATCTACGGGACCATTTTCGCCGCGAAGAGGAGCTGATGGCGGCCATCGCGTACGCGGGCCTAGAGGACCACAGTAGCGAGCACGCGATGCAGATCGCCGAGCTCCTAGCCCTCTGTCGTGAGTTCGAGATCAGCGGCGCCAGCCGCCTCGCGGCCGAGTCTCTGGAGTGCATCAAACGCTGGTGCTTCGACCACTTCGTCACCGAAGACCTTCGCCTGGCAGATGCCTACCGGGCCCATCAGACGCGCCTTCCACCCCCGGACGCCTAGGCCGAGAATGGCCCCACTTCGCTTCGCCACTCACCGAGGGGCACGCTCCCATTGCTGATCTCCCCGATACCGTGACGCAAATCAGAGCCCAGACACCACACCAGCTTCGGTTCTCCCTCGGGGGACGCCTGTCGCGGCGCATCTATCTCGCCTTCCTGCTGGCGGCGGCGGTCCCGACCGCCGTGGCGGGGGCCGTCGGCATCTACTATTCGATCCAGGCGCTCAAGGCCGAGACCCTGCGCAACCTGCAGCAGGAGGTCGGGGTTCGGGCCGAGGGCATCAGCCGCTTCTTCGAGCAGCTCCATGCCGAGTTGGCCTACCTGAGCCGATCGGAGCCACTGACGCGCTTCCTCGCCGCCCAGGGCGGTGATGTGCAGAGGGTGGAATTGGCCCGGGCGGCCCTGGAGCAGGACTTTGTCAACCTCGCCGCCTGGTACCCCCACATCTACCAGATCCGAGTCTTGAGCGCAGACGGGCGGGAGCGGGTGCGCGTGGATCGGCGCGAAGGCGGCGTCGTGGTCGTACCCGTGGAGCGGTTGCAGGACAAGTCCGATCGCTACTATTTCATCGAGACCATGCGTCAAGGACCTGGCGACTTCTATGTCTCACCCCTGGACCTGAACGTGGAGTTCGGTCAGGTGGAGCTGCCCGAGCGCCCGGTGATCCGGGTCGCGACTCGGGTAGGCGGCGGAAACGATACCGCCACGGGACTGCTGATCCTAAACCTGCACGCGGACCTGCTCCTGTCCCAGGTTCAAGGGATGGCGGACGCGCGGGACGGGGAGGCCTACCTGCTCGATCACTCGGGCCACTTCCTCGCACGTACCCCGGGCGACCCGGCCCAGGGCTTCTCCCGCCAACCGGCGGGTCGGTTGACCGAGCGCTACGGCGAGGGGGCGCTCAAGGGCCTGATCGCGGGCCCCGCCGGAGTCATCGAGACGCCGCAGCACATCCTAAGCCAGGCGACCATCCCGCTGCCAGGGATGGCCACTGGTACGCCCGGCTGGACCCTGGCCCTGGCCTATCCCGAGGGGCGACTGCTGCGATCCGTCTTCAATCTGTCGCTCCTGTACGCGGTGCTGCTCTCCGGACTGGTGGCGATCGCCCTGGCGGGCTATGCCCTGTCGCGCCGCCTGCTAGGGCCACTCGAGGCCCTGAGCCGGGAGACCTCGGCCATCGCCGCCGGGGACTTCTCCCAGCGGGTCGCCGTGGTCGGCGAGGACGAGATCGCCGACCTGGGACGCCGCTTCAACCTGATGGCCCAGCGCCTCGAGGCACTCTACTCGAAT
>JBGSUY010000111.1:0-3186 GCA_041753195.1 Chromatiaceae bacterium | reverse complement strand
GGGGCCGACTCGGTCGCCGACGGATCGGGATCGGCTCGGACACGAGCGCCGACCCGACGGCGTCTGCCACCCGGCGAGCAGCGGGGTTGACCGTCTCGCGCCGTAGCGCCTGTCCGACTAGATGGTAGCGTTCCCAGGCCGCCCGCAGCTCCGGGTCCTGGCCGACTTGGTCCAACAGGCCGGCAGCGAGGGGAACGCTGAGCTCGCCGTCCACCAGGGTTGACAGCTGTTCGAGTGGTTGATCGCTCATCAGCTTGGGATGTCCGGGCTTGGGGTCGTACGGGATGGGTTCAGCGGGTTCATCATGGGGTCCGCGATGACAGGTGGACGCTCGGCATCCGCCTAAGGTTCCAGGAGCGGCCGCAACCGCTTGTCGATCGCCTCTCGCGCCCTAAAGATCCTGGAGCGGACGGTGCCGATGGGGCAGTCCATCGCATTCGCGATCTCCTCGTAGCTCATGCCCTCGAGCTCGCGCAGGACGATGGCGGTGCGCAGATCGTCCGGGAGGGCATCTAGCGCCTGCTGAACGGTACGAGCAATCTCGTCGGTCAACAAGTGGCGCTCCGGCGTGGCGTTTTCCCGCAGGCGCGCCCCCAAGCCCATCTGCTCGGCGACGTCCGCATCAAGATCGTCCCCCGGGGGCCGACGCCCCTGGGCCACCAGGTGATTCTTGACCGTGTTCACCGCGATGCGATATAGCCAGGTGTAGAAGGCGCTCTCGCCGCGAAATCCCTCCAAGGCCCGATAGGCCTTCAGAAAGGCATCCTGGGTGACGTCCAAGACCTCCGCCGGTTCGCGAATGTAACGGCCGATCAGATTCGCGACTTTTTGTTGGTACTTCAAAACCAACAAATCGAAGGCGCGCCGGTCCCCCGCCTGGGCGCGGCGGACGAGCTCCTGATCGGTGCTACGCTCAGACATGGGCAACTGCCTGAGAGGACCCCGCCCCGGGTTCCGATGCCATGGACAGCTCCAATTTGGGGAAGTTCTTGGACTATGCGAAATGCGGCCGCGACGCCCCAAATAAACCGGTAAACATTGATCCAAGCCATGAAATCAGCAACTGTAGGCTGAGCGATGTCGGGCATCCGGGGTCGAGCCGCCTCCCGACCCTCGATCCTGCGTCTCGCGCGTTTGCGCGACGCCGTACCCAGCCTGGAGCCGTCATCATTCAGGAGTCCAGTTACGTCCATGTCCGAGACCATCCACCGACACGATGTCCTGATCCTCGGCAGCGGCGCAGCGGGCCTCAGCCTGGCCCTGCGATTGAGCACCAACCTCTCGGTGGCGGTAGTCTCCAAACGGGAGCTGTCCGAAGGGAGCACCCTGTACGCCCAGGGGGGCATCTCGGCCGTCCTCGACGCCAAGGATTCGCTGGACTCCCACGTGCAGGATACCCTGAGGGCCGGGGCCGGACTCTGCGACGCCCGTGTGGTGCGCCGCGTGGTGGAGCACGGCCCCCACAACATCCGCTGGCTGCTGGACCAGGGGGTGGCCTTCACGCGCAGCGAGGAGTATGAGTCCGCGGGCGGCTACCACCTCACCCGGGAGGGGGGCCATAGCCATCGGCGGGTGGTGCACGCCGCGGACGCAACCGGCCGGGCCGTCGCCACGACCTTGGAGTCGCGGGTACGCGCCAGCCCCAATGTGAGCCTCTACGAACAGCACATCGCGGTGGATCTCATCACCGCTCGGCATCTGGGTCCCGGTACCGGTCGCCATGCACGCCAGCGCAACCGCTGTTTCGGTGCCTACGTGCTCGACCGAGGGACCGGACGGGTCGAAACCTTCCTGGCGCGCTTCGTCGTCGTCGCCACCGGCGGCGCCAACAAGGTCTACCTCTACACCAGCAATCCGGACGTCTCTACCGGGGACGGCATCGCCATGGCCTGGCGCGCCGGTTGCCGCGTGGCCAACATGGAATTCATGCAGTTTCACCCAACCTGCCTCTATCATCCGGAGGCAAGGTCGTTTCTGATCACGGAGGCACTGCGTGGCGAGGGGGCGCGCCTGTTGCTGCCCGACGGCCAGCGCTTCATGCCCCGCTTTGATTCCCGCGCCGAGTTGGCCCCCCGGGACATCGTCGCCCGTGCCATCGACCACGAGATGAAGCGCTTGGGCGCCGAGTGCGTCTTTCTCGACATTTCCGATCGGCCGCCCGATTTCATCATCGGACACTTCCCGACCATTCATGCGCGTTGCCTGGAGCTCGGAATCGACATCACCAAGGAGCCCATCCCCGTGGTCCCCGCGGCCCATTACACCTGCGGAGGGGTCATGGTGGATCAGCGGGCCCGCACCGATGTGCCTGGACTCTACGCCAGCGGCGAGACCGCCTACACGGGCCTGCACGGGGCTAATCGCATGGCCAGCAACTCACTCCTGGAGTGTCTGGTCTATTCGGAGCTGGCGGCCAGCGACATCGAGCAGCTCGCCCCCCAGATACCGGAGGCCCCTGAAGCCCAACCCTGGGACGAGAGTCGGGTCACAGAGCCCGACGAGGAGGTGGTGGTCACTCACAACTGGGACGAGCTGCGCCGCTTCATGTGGGACTACGTCGGCATCGTCCGGACCAACAAGCGGCTGCGGCGGGCCAAGCGACGCGCCGACCTGCTCCATCAGGAGGTGATCGAGTACTACAGCAATTTCCGGATCAGCAACGACCTGATCGAGCTACGCAACCTGCTGGAGGTGGCGGACCTCATCATCCAGTCGGCCCTGCGTCGCCGCGAGAGCCGCGGCCTCCATTTCACCACCGACTTCCCCCGCAAGGACGCCACCCAGCGCTCGCCCACCGTGCTGATCCCGGATGGCTATCAGCCCCGGTCGGGGTTCTGACGGCCAGGGACTCAGGCAAGGCCCCACGCAGCCGGATAGACGGGTTCGGCTAGCGTCCACCTCTGCCGCCGTGGGCTGCCGACCCAGCCGCGGCGGCGCCCGCACCGGAGCCTCCGGGAGCGCTACCGCCACTCCTTCCGCTGGCGGCCCTGGTGCCGCCGAATGTCGCCGGCCCCTGAAATCCACTCGAGATACCAGGATAGTCGGGATCCATGGGATCGCCATCCATCCATCCAGGGCGCAGCTGCGACGCAGGCGCGGGCCAATGATGCTGTCGCCAGGAGGGCTGGTCGCCGCCGTCCGCGCCCTGATACCCTGGCGGCTCCTGGCGTGGCGCGAGGCCAACCG
>JBGSUY010000110.1:0-11902 GCA_041753195.1 Chromatiaceae bacterium | reverse complement strand
CCCGTTTCGGCCCATTCAAGCCGACAACGGCGCTTCTGCCACACGATCGCCGTGGTCTCCACCAGCCGCACCACCCGGCGGCCGAGTTGAGTTCTCGTCACTCATAGGCCGCGGAGGTCGAATTGTTCACAACCTCTGAGCGGGCTACCGAGGCCGCCTCACCGCCCCGTGGATTGGCTGCCCCTCACCCTGCTCAGCGCCTTCAGCCTGGCGAGCGTGGACGCCGCCACCAAGGCGTGCCTCCAGGGCTTCTCCGCCCGGCAGCTGACCCTGGTGAGGCTCGGGGGCGCCGCCCTCCTGATGTCCCCCCCGCTCGCCGATCTTCGCCCCTTGGGGACGCTGCCGCCGGCTTTCGGGGGCTGGCCGCCCTGCTACCGCTGGAGCTCGCGGCCATGCTGCTCTACATGCGGGCGATCCGCGACCATCCGCTCTCGCTGACCCTGCCCTATCTGGCCTTCACCCCCGTGTTCGCCATCGCCGTTGCCTGGTTGCTGCTGGGCGAGCGGGTCTCGCTCCAGGGGGCGGGCGGCATCCTGTTGGTGGTGGCCGGGGCCTGGCTGCTGAACGGGGATCAGGCCAGGCGCAGGGACTGGCGGAGCTTGGCGAATCCCTTCAGGGCCATCCTGCGGGAGCCCGGCTCGCGCCTCATGCTCGCGGTGGCCGCCGTCTACTCCCTGACCTCGACCCTCGGCAAGGGGGCCATGGGCTACATGGCTCCGGAGGACTTCGGCGCCTTCTATTTCGCGGTGTTGGGCATCAGCGTGACCCTGTTGTTCGCCCTTCCCAGGCCCCGATCCCTGCTCAAGATCGCCCGCCGACCCCTGGCCATACTCACCGTCGCGGTCCTAATGGCGGTCATGGCCTATGCCCACTTCCTCGCCCTGCAACAGGTGGAGGTGGCCTACATGATCGCCGTGAAGCGCACCAGCCTGTTGTTCGGGATACTCTACGGGGCCCTGCTCTTCAAGGAGTCCGGACTGACGAGGCGCCTGCCCGCCGCGGTCCTGATGGTGGCGGGCGTCGCCCTGATCCTGCTGTGAAGCCCCTTCAATCGCCCAGGGCGATACCGGTGAGGGACTCGATCTTCCGCAACACCACATCGATGGGTGGCGGATCGGTGCTGTCGATCTTGAAGGCCAGGGCCTGCTCTGCCTGGTCCAGGCACTCGCAACTGGTGCGCTGGTGCTCCAGCACCGCCAGGCTCGCCTCGGAGGCGTCGCAGCCGTCGGCCAGCCGGCGAATGACGCGCCGTCGCAGCACATCGATGGGGGCATCCAGCACCAGGATGGCGAATCCGGCACCGCGGGCCTCCGCCAACCGCCGAAAGGCGCCGCGGCGTGCCCGGCTGAGGAAGGTGGCATCCACCAACACGTCGTAACCACTGGCGAGGACCAGGGCCGCCAACCGGTACAGCCGCTCATAGGTCCACTCGGTGGCCTGGGGGAAGTAGATGCCCGAGCCCGGGGCACCGGTGGTGCGGGCATCGGCAGCCAGCCCGAACAGCCGTTTGCGCTCCACGTCGGAGCGCACATGGATGATTGGCAGGGCCTCGCGCAGGCGTCTGGCCAACCGACTCTTGCCCGAGCCCGAGAGTCCGCAGGCGATCAGGAGCCGTGGGCGGCGGCCGCGGGTGTAGGACTCCGCCAGGGCCAGGTAACGGGCGCATTCCTCCCGATTGCCGCTGACCTCGGCCGGGCTCAGGTCCTCCTGACCGAGCCGGATGGCGAGGACCTTGGCACGCACCAGGGCGCGGTAGACCTTGTAGAAGTCCAGGACCTGGAGAGCACCATAGTCGCCGCCGAGCTCCAGGTAGTGATTCAGCAGACGCCGCGCCGCCGTCACCTCCCTGGCCTCCTCCAGATCCATGAGCACGAAGGCCAGCTCGCTGGCGGTGTCGATCCAGCGCAGCGCCGGGTTGAACTCCAGGGCGTCGAAGATCAGGAGCTCCCCGCCCACCAGGGCGATGTTTCCCCGGTGCATGTCCCCATGACACTCCCGCACCCGCCCCTCTTCCCGCCGGGCCTCCAGGATCGGAGTGAGGTCGGCCCAGCGGCGGCGGGTCCAGGCCTCCAGACGTTCGATCTGCCCTAGCCGCTCCGGCTTCTCGGCGCGCTGGCGCACCTGGCGCAGGTTCTCAATCATGGGGGCGAGGACGGCGCTTGGCGTCCCGTAGGGGCTGTCCGGCGGCGCCGCGGGGATCTCGCCGTGAAAGGCGGCGATCCGCTCGGCCAGCCGATCGACCAGGTCCGGATCCAGGGGGTTCCGATCGAGCAACGCTTCCTGGGGAAAGCGGTGCATGCGCACCGCGTACTCCAGCACAGGGCCCTCGCTCGCGTCTGTGCCCATGCGGGGCGCTTGGGGGGTGCCGGTGACCGGCAGTACGTCCAGGTAGAGGTCGGGGGCGAGACGCCGGTTCAGCCGCAGCTCTTCCGCGCAGCAAAAGCGGCGACGCTCCAGGGTCGAGAAGTCCACGAACCCAAGGTCCAGTGGCTTCTTGAGCTTGTAGGCGTAGTCGCCCGCCAACAGCACGTGGGAGATATGGGTCTCGATATGCGCCACCTGGCCCACCGGATGGGGATAGGCCCGCGGCTCCAGGAGCCCGGCGATCAGGAGGGGGAAATCGGCCGCGTCCATCGGTAGCTAGACTCCAGGCCCATGGGATGGATGGATGACACAGGCTTGATCCAAGTATTAGAGCTGTTTAATATTCTGCCAGACAATCAGCCTTCTTGAATCGGGGTCAACCATGTCCATCGAACGTATCGTCCTCGCCGTTGCGGGTACCTTCATCCTCCTGTCCGTGCTGCTCGCCGTCTACGTCAACATCAACTGGCTGTGGTTCACCGCCTTCGTCGGGGCCAATCTGCTCCAGTCCGCCTTCACCGGCTTCTGCCCCATGGCCACCATCCTGAAGAAGATGGGCAAGCAACCAGGCGCCGCCTTCTGATCGGACGTCTATCCCTCGCGCTACGGAGAAGGCCCGCCATTGGCGGGCCTTTTAAGTTTTGGGGCTCGGCGGCAGCCGGCTCAGAGCATGTCCAGTGTCCCGGGCAGCCACAGGGAGAGGGCGGGCCAGTAGGTCAGGATCATGAGGAAGACCAGCATGGTCAGCAGCCAGGGGAAGCAGGCCACCGTGGTCTCCGTCATCCCCATGCGCGCCACCCCGCTTGCCACGTAGAGGTTGAGCCCCACCGGCGGCGTGATCATGCCGATCTCCATGTTGACCGTGATCATGACCCCGAAGTGGATGGGGTCGATCCCCAAGGCCATCGCGACCGGAAACAGGATGGGCGCGGTGATCAGGATGATGGAGGACGGCTCCATGATGTTGCCGGCCAGGAGCAGCAGGATATTCACCACCGCCAGGAAGCCCACGGGCCCGAGACCCGTATCCACCAGCCACTGGGCCAAGGCCTGGGGGATGTTCTCGTAGGTCAGCAGGAAGGAGAAGAGCACCGCGTTGGTGATGATGTAGAGGAGCATGGCGGACATGTTCGCCGAGTCCAGGAGGACCCGGGGCACCCGACTCAGGGGCATGTCGCGGTAGACGAAGACCGCCACCACGAAGGCATAGACGGCGCTCATGGCCGCCGCCTCGGTAGGCGTGAAGATCCCCGAATAGATCCCCCCCATCACCAGAACGATCAGCAACAGGCCCCAGACCGACTTGCGGAAGGCACGGAAGCGGGTCGCCCAATCCGAGCGCTTCATTCGCGGATAGCCGTTGCGCCGGGCAATCCACCAGGTGGTGACTCCCAGCATGAAGGCCAGCACGATGCCTGGAATGATGCCGGCGATAAACAGCGCCCCCACCGAGCTGTTGGTGGAGACCGCGTACATCACCATGACGATGGAGGGCGGGATCAGGATGCCGAGCCCCCCGGCGGAGGCCACGGTGCCGACGCCGAAGCGCACCGGGAAGCCCTGCTTGACCATGGCCGGGATCAGGATGGAGCCGATGGCCACCACGGTCGCCGGGGACGAGCCGGAGACCGCCGCGAACAGGGCACAGGCGAGCACGGCGGCGAGACCGAGTCCCCCGTGGTAATGGCCCACCATGCTGGTGGCGAAGGCGATCATGCGCCTGGCCACCCCACCGTGGGTGAGGAAGTTACCGGCCAGGATGAAGAAGGGGATCGCCATGATCTCGAACTTCTCGATGCCGGTGAAGAGCTTGAGCGCCACCGACTCGATTGGCACCTGGGTCATGGTGAACAGGAAGGTCAGCACCGTGAGCCCCAGGGCGATGGACACTGGCATGCCGGTGAGCATCAGGCCGAGCAGCAGCCCGAAGATGATGAGGCCGTTCATCGGCCGCCCTCCCCCGGACGCCCTGGGCCGTCCGAGCCCTCACCCTCATCGCCCTCCTGCCGGCCGCGCAGGTGCTCCCGCTCCTCCGCCAGGGTCACTGACTCGCCGATGAAGACCCGCTCCGGACGACCTGCTGCCTGGGCCTGCTCGACCTCCTCCTCCAGCCCCTCCACGCGCGCGGCCTCGTGGCGCGGCAGCTCGCCGGTCCGGAAGAAGGCCCAGGCCACCTGCAGGAAGCGGAAGCACATCAGGTAGGAGCCCAAGGGGATGGCGAGATAGACGATCCACACCGGGATCTCCAGGTCCGGCGACGTGGTCTCGGTGTGGGCGATGTGCCACACGAACTGGGTGCCAAAGGTACCCACCAGGCCCGTGAACAGGGCCCCGGCGCCCAGCCCGAAAAGGACGAACTGACGCCGCCAGCGCTCGGACAGGTTATTGATCAGCACATCCACACCCACGTGGATGCCGGTGCGCACCCCGTAGGCCGCCCCGAACTTGGCCATCCACACGAACATGTAGATGCACAGCTCCTGGGCCCAGCTCAGATCGAAGGCGAAGAGCCAGTCATAGGCGCCGTCCCAGCCCCAGGCGGCGGACATGTCGAGGCTGTAGCGGTGCAGCACGGCCACGAAGATCAAGAGTGTGGCCGCCCCGATGAGGAAGGCGATCAGCCATTCCTCCAGGTGATCGAGGATTCGAAGCATTTGAGTGACGAGGACCGAGTGGCGAGTTGCGAGGACCAAGTGGCAAAGGCCCAGCGAGTAACGAGGGTCCCTCGGCACTCGTTACTCGCTACTCGTAACTCACAGCTTACTGATGTCGCTGCCGGTCGCCTCATAGATGGACTGGATCAGGTCCTTACCCACACGATCGGCCATCTTGCGGTGAACATCCACCAGCCGCTTCTTCCACTCCTGCTTCTGCTCGTCGGTCAGCGCGATGAGCTCGCTCTTGCCACTGTCCTTGACCTTGGCCAGGGACTCCTCGTTCTCCTGCTTGGCGATTTCGTTGGCATAGAGGGTGGCCTCGGCCATGGCCTCCTCCAGGGCCGCGCGAATGTTCGGGGGCATGCCCTCCCAGAAGGCCTTGTTGACGATCACCGCGTAGCCCAGGTAGCCGTGATCCGACAGCGTTACGTACTTCTGCACCTCGTGCATCTTCTGGGTGTAGAGGTTCGAGGGGGGGTTCTCGGTGCCGTCCACCACCCCGGTCTGCAGGGCCTGGTAGACCTCGGAGAAGGCCATGACCTGGGGGTTGGCCCCCAGGGCGCGCATCTGGGCGTCCAGGACCTTGGAGGACTGGATGCGCATCTTCTGGCCCCGGAAGTCCCTCGGCGTCTTCAGGGGTTTATTGGCGCTCATGACCTTGAAGCCGTTGTCCCAGTAGGCCAGACCCAGCACCCCCTTGTCCGCCAGCTTGTCCAGCAAGGCCTTGCCCACGGGCCCACCGGTCACCTTGTGGAGCTGGTCATAGTCGTCGAAAAGATACGGCAGGTCGAAGACCTCGAACTCCTTGACCCCCAGGGGCCCGAACTTGGCGAGCGACGGGGCCAGCATCTGCACCGCCCCGAGCTGCAGGGCCTCCATCTCCTCCTTGTCCTTGTAGAGGGTGCTGTTAGGGTAGACCGTGACCTCCACGCGGCCCTGGGTCTTCTCCTTCGCCAGCTCCGCGAAGCGCTCGGCGGCCTTGCCCTTGGGGGTGTCGGCGGCCACCACATGGCTGAACTTGATGGCGATAGGTGCTTCGGCCTGGGCGCCCAGGGCGCAAACCAGGGACAGGAGCCCGATCAACAGCGAGCCGGTTCTCATCATGTGTCTCCGTCAGGGGTAGGGATCTGATTATCGTGTCCGCCCCGGGGCGGCCGAAAGAGTGTGGACCAATCGCGCCCCTTTGACTACCCCGGGGACCGAGTTTCGAATGACGTACGGAGACCAACGGCCCCCGCTCAGGGAAGGCGTGGGGAGTCCGGACCAGGCTGGATCAGGCCCAGGCGGGTCGCGATCTGCCCCTTCAGCTCCCGGCTCCAGAGCATGCAGGGGTGACAGGGGGCGAGCAGGCGGATGTTCTCTGCCCGGGGCCAGACGGAGCTAGTGGGCGGGATGATGACCAGGTCGAAGGGGGTCCAGAAGGAGTAGAGGTCGATCCCGTCGAGCAGGTCGGCCGTCTGGTCCAACTGGGCCAGGAAGGCGCTGCCGGGCGCCATCTGGGCCACCCCGAGGCCGGGATAGAGGTGGGACCAGAGGGTCCCGGCAAAGGGTGCCGAGATGGCGAAGAAGCGCCTGGTCCGCTGGTATCCCCCCAGCTCCTGGAGGTAATAGCGGGAGATCAGACCTCCCATGCTGAAGCCAATGAGGTCGATGGTCTGATCCGGACCCCAGCGGGCATCGATCGCGGCCGCCAGCTTCTGGGCCAGGTCCTCGAGTCCGTATCGGCCGTCGCTGGGCTCCAGGCTCGGGGTGAGGCATTGGGCGCCGAGCGCGCTCAGATGCGCCATCAGGGAGCGAAACACCTTACCGGTGTCCAGGATCCCATGTACCAAGACCACATGCATCCGGCTAACCTCTCTACCTCATATCGCGTCACTCGTGGGCCCCGCTGCGCACGGGCGCGCCCTCTGCTAGGCTCCCAAGATGATCGAGCGACGCCCGGCTGGACCAAGTGCCGGGTCTAGGGCCTAGCAACACCTGACGAACGAGGAGGAGCCATGAAACAGATCCAACAACTGCTGGACGAGAAGGGTACCCGAGTCTGGTCCATCGGACCCGACGCGACCGTCTACGAGGCGCTCGCCTTGATGGCCGAGAAGGGCATCGGGGCCCTGATGGTGATGGACGGAACACGCCCCGTCGGACTCTTCTCAGAGCGCGACTATGCCCGCAACGTGATCCTCAAGGGCCGCGCCTCCCGCGACACCCCGGTGCGGGAGATCATGTCCAGCCCGGTCCTCTGCGTGACCCCCCAGCAACCCCTGGAGGAGGCCATGGCCCTGATGACCGAGCACCGGGTCCGTCACCTGCCGGTGATCCGCGAGGGTCAGGTGCTCGGCATGGTCTCCATCGGTGACCTGATCAAGTCCATCATCTCCGAGCAAAAATTCATCATCGAGCAGCTCGAGCACTACATCACAAGCTGAGGTCACTGGGCCGAGGCTGCGAGCCCCGGCTTGCATTCGGACGGCCTCGGTCCTATACCCCGGGCCCAAGCGAGATTCGCCCCCACCCCACAGCGTCCCAGCCCGATGACCGGAGACTTATGCCACCGCCACCCTACCGAGATCAAGCTCCACGCCAAGTCCCGGCTGCTCACCATCGGCTTCGACGACGGGGCCGTCTTCGAGCTCCCCTGCGAGTATCTGCGGGTCTTCTCCAAGGCGGCTGAGGTTCGGACCTCGCACAGGCCCGTCACCGGCAAGGAAGGGGTGAACATCAGCTCCATCGAGCCCCAGGGGCAGTATGCGATCCGGGTGATGTTCGACGACGGCCACGACACCGGGATCTTCTCCTGGGACACTCTCTATGCCCTGGGCCGGGACAAGGACAAGAACTGGGCAGACTACCTGGAGCGACTCGAGCGGATCGGTTATCGGCGCCAGGAGCCGGACCAGGGGGAGAGGCGGGTCAAGCTCCTCTACTTCTCCTGGCTCGCCCAGAAGCTGCGCAAGGAGTCCGAGCAGGTGATACTGCCCGCGTCGATAGCGGACGTAGACGCCCTGCTCCAGTGGCTCGGCCAGCGCAAGAAGGGGGCCGCCGTGCTCTTCGCTCCCGAACGCGTGCGGGTCACGGTGAACAAGCAGTTCACCGAGGGCTTCACCAAGCTCCACGATGGCGACGAGATCGGCCTGGTGCCGACCTCCCCCACCGCACCCGCTGCGCCGGACCTTACTTAGCCCCCCGGACGGCGGCTGGTCGCAAGGTCTCGCCTATCCCTGGGGCGCTGCGGAACCGGCAGCCCTTTCCATCACACCTTTCAGAAGCGGTGGCGTGGAGAGGCTGGTCACCATTACCATGACCACCACAGTGGGGAACATGGATGCGTCGATGACGCCCAGGCTCTTGCCGATGGAGGCGAAAACCAGGCCCACCTCGCCCCGCGGCAACATCCCGACGCCCACTGCCAGCCGGTTGATCCCCCGCTTCCGGCGCACCCCGAGCCCCGCGGCGACCTGGTCCCAGCTCTTCCCCTCCAACGTCAGCTTGGCCATATCTAGACGAGCGGTCCCTTCGCGCAAGACCAGCATCAGATCGAAGCCGCAGCACACCAGGAAGTTGCCCAGCAGGACGCCGATCACCAACTCGCCCAGGACCGAGAGTTGTCCGAGACGGCGTGCCCCGTAGCGCCCGATCAGGGCGGCCGCCAGGATGAGGGTCACACCGAAGATGCTCGGCGCGACTGGATCGGCGTGGGCGGCTGTGAGCCCGTTCTGCGGGAGCATGGGGAAAGACCAGCATTCAAGAAAATACCTTATTCCGAAGTTTAGATCCGGCCGGGGGGAATGGGGGTTCCCTGCAGGTCGCGCACCGACGGGGTGTAAGCGGCCCGGCAAGGGTATGGGTGTCCGCGCCGGCTTGATGGTCATCAAGCCTGGCAGGGGCCGAACGGCTGGGCTTGGATCGGCCGCGCCGCTGATCAGACAGGTGGGAGGGGGCGGAGGGTCGTCAGCAGAGCGCGAGGGCGCGGATGGCGTCCCGGTTAGTCCAGGAGCTGGCCAGCGCCGCGGCCCGGTGGGCGGGCAGCCAGCGGTACTCCAGGTGCTCCTCGGGGTTGAGCCGGATCAGCCGGCGGGTCTCCAGGATCAGGGCGAACCAATACTCCCGGTTGAAGCGCACCCGCGGCGCGTAGCGGGCCTGCCAGGCCCGCACGATGGGGAAGAGAACCGAGCGTTTCAGATCGATGAGACCGGAGCCGGCATCCAACCCGGTCTCCTCCCGCACCTCCCGCAGGGCGGCCAGGCGGGGGCTCTCGCCGGGGTTGAGGCTGCCGGTCACCGACTGCCAGAACTGGCTGGGGCGCGCGCGTCGCAGCATCAGGAAGTCCCCGCCCCGGGTGCAGATCACTACCAGCACCGACTGAGGACGTTTGTGAGCCGCGGGTGACAAGGCAAGGGTCTCCTCGACCTCCTCGGACTGGTCTAGCGGCGGCGCGACCTCCGATGGACCCTCGCGCGAAGGACACTCCCCAACCGAGTCCGCGACCTGGCCAACCAAGGCGTCCATGCGCCTAGGCCCTGAGCTTGATGCGCAGGGCCAGCTCGTTGAGTTGGGCCTCGTCCACCGGCGAGGGGGCATCGGTGAGCAGGCAGGCGGCGGTCTGGGTCTTGGGGAATGCCATGACGTCGCGGATGGATCCCGCCCCAGTCATCAGCATCACCATCCGGTCCAGTCCGAAGGCGATGCCCCCATGAGGGGGGGCACCCAGCTTGAGGGCCTTGAGCAGGAACCCGAACCGGTCCTCCGCCTGGGCATCGGAGATGTTGAGTAGCTTGAAGACGCGGCGCTGGACCGCCTCCCGATGGATACGGATGGAGCCGCCGCCGATCTCAGTGCCGTTCAGTACCATGTCGTAGGCCCGGGAGAGGCAGGCACCCGGGTTCGTCTCCAGCAGGTCGAGCTGGTCCTCCCTGGGGGCGGTGAAGGGGTGGTGCAGGGCCACCCAGCGGCCGCTCGCCGAGTCGTGCTCGAACATGGGAAAGTCCACCACCCACAGGGGGCGCCAGCCGTCCTCCATGAGTCCCAGATCCTCGCCGAGCTTGACCCGCAGGGCCCCCATGGACTCATTGACCACCGTGGCCTGATCGGCCCCGAAAAAGATCAGGTCCCCGTCCTCGGCATCCGTACGTTCCATGATGCCGTCCACCGTCGCATCCGGCAGGAACTTGAGAATGGGGGACTGGAGCCCGTCGCGCCCCTTGCCCGCCCACTCATTGACCTTGATGTACGCCAGGCCCTTGGCGCCATAGATGGCAACAACCTTGGTGTACTCGTCGATCTCCTTGCGCGACAGGGTCCCCCCCTTGGGCAGGCGGAGCGCCACGACTCGGCCCTTGGGATCGGCGGCCGGGCCGGCGAAGACCTTGAAGTCCACCCCGGCCATCAGGTCCGCCACGTCGATGAGCTCTAGAGGCACCCGCAGATCCGGCCGGTCCGAGCCAAAACGGCGCATGGCCTCCTGATAGGTCAGGCGCGGGAAGGGGTCCGGCAGCTCCACGCCCGCCACGTCTCCGAACAGGCCCCGGATCATGGCCTCCATGAGCCCCATCAGCTCGTCCTCCGTCATGAAGGAGACCTCGATGTCGAGCTGGGTGAACTCGGGCTGGCGGTCGGCCCGCAGATCCTCGTCCCGGAAGCAGCGGGCGATCTGATAGTAGCGGTCCATCCCCGCCATCATCAGGAGCTGCTTGAAGAGCTGGGGGGACTGAGGCAGGGCAAAGAACTCACCGGGGTGGGTGCGGCTCGGCACCAGGTAGTCCCGGGCCCCCTCGGGGGTGGACTTGGTGAGGATCGGGGTCTCGATGTCCAGGAAACCCTGATCGTCCAGAAAGGCCCGCAGAGCCCGGGTCACCCGGCCGCGGAAGCGCAGACGCCCCTGCATCTCGGGGCGGCGCAGATCCAAGTACCGGTAGCGCAGACGGATCTCGTCGGAGGCTTCCCCCACATGGGCCTCGAACTGGATGGGAGGGGTCTCTGAGGCGTTCAGGATCTCAAGCTCCGTACCCAGGACCTCGATCTCGCCGGTCGCCAGGTCCGGGTTGACCGTCCCCTCGGGGCGCGGACGCACCCGTCCGGTGACCCGCAACACATATTCGCTGCGCACCTGCTCCGCCCGCCGGAAGACCTCAGCGCGATCCGGGTCGAGCACGACCTGCACCAGACCCTCCCGGTCTCGCAGATCGATGAAGATGACCCCGCCGTGGTCGCGGCGCCGGTGAGCCCAGCCGCACAGCACCACCTCGGAGCCGACGTGGCCGCTGTTGAGCTCGCCGCAATAGTGACTGCGCATGGTCTCGGGTCCCGATCAACTGATGTTCCGGCCGCGACCGGTTGCAAAAACGCTGCAAGATACCGGGGCATCGAGACAGGCGCAAGGGCGACAGGCTCGGCGACTCAGCGGGAGCAACACTGCCGGCGAGCCAGGAGCCTGACGGAGAGGAGGGGCGCGCGTAAGCCGACCCGGGCTCCGCGGCGTCTGAGAAGTCGTGGAAAAGTCGTAAAAAAGTCGTCGCGAGCAGCCCTGTCGGACCCGGGGAGCGCAAGGAGCCGCGCAGTGAGCGACGAGACTTATCAGGTAGATAGGCGAGGCGCGAACGAGCACGCGACGCGGCGATCAGGGCGCGCCGCAGATTTTTCACAACCGCTGAGGCGGCTGGTGCCGCGTCCCGTCTTTGCTACCAGCGGATCGCCAACCAGTCGGCGATGACCTTGAACTGGTCGTCGGTCACCTCGGCCACCACGTGTTAGCGCTCAGATTATCTCACCGCTGAATTCTCGCGCTTTTTCGCGACTGATCCGGTGGGAATTTCCGGTTTGAAGGGGCTGGTGGGAGAGCGGTGGAAGACGGAGTAAAGCGGGAGGGGGGTGGCCGCTGTGGAGTT